>JBHEMB010000568.1:0-11489 GCA_046262855.1 Mycobacteriales bacterium
CCGTAGGTCTGGGCGATGCTGTTGAGCATGAAGCCGCCGGTGACGTACCGGCCGCCGTCGCGGTAGCCGCGCAGCAGGGCCGCACCGTTGTACGCCTGGACGTGCGACGGGGCCCAGATGCTGTAGCTGGTGCCCTCGGGCTGTCCGTCGTACTTCCCCCAGCGATAGCTGGGGATGCCCTCGGTGAAGGTCTCGTGCAGCCGCAGGGAGAAGTGCGAGCTGACGGCGGCCTGGGCATGGGCAGTGGGCAGGAGCAGGGTGGCGAGAGCGGAGGAAACGGCTGCGACTGCAAAGCGACGACGGCCGGAAGACCCGCGTGAGGGGTGTCGGAACAAAGTCTGGGCACCGATCAGTGGGGGACAGGACAGGCGCGCGCGAAGGCGCTGGGGAAGCCTTGGGGAGTGAGGGCAGACTAGCCCAAACGGGCTAGTCGGCCCGGCAGGGGGGTGGTGTGTCGTGGGCCACCCGTGGTGCTAGCCAAGGCGCGAAGGCAGGGCTTCCTCACCGCCGAGCACGTGCCATCGCAGGAACGAGAGCACGGTCTCGTACCACACCACCGCGTGCCCGGGTGTGAGCACCCAGTGGTTCTCGTCCGGGAAGTAGAGGAACCGGTGCGGCATCGTCGCCGGGTCCTCCGCGCGGCTGCAGAGGTCCCACCAGAGCGCGAGCGCCTCACCGATCGGGACCCGGTAGTCCTTGTCGCCGTGCACGACCAGCATCGGCGTGACGATCCGGTCGGCGTACTGGCTGGGATCGTTCTTGACGATCATCTCCGGCGTCATCTCGCGAGCCCAGTAGAACGCCCCGTCGGTGGTGCCTCCGAACCGCTCGAGGCCCCACAACGAGGCATGCGAGACGATCGCCTTGAACCGGTCGGTGTGCACGGCGATCCAGTTCGCCAGGTAGCCGCCGAAGCTGCCGCCCATCATGGCGGTCCGGTCGCGGTCGAGGTCGGCTCGCGTCAGTGCAGCATCCGTGACACGCAGCACGTCGGTGTAGGTCGCGCCTCCCCAGTCGCCCCAGCTGGCGCGGATGTGCGCGAGCCCGTAGCCGGTGGACAGCGCAGGGTCCGGCAGCAGCACGGCGAAGCCCTGCGCGACGAGCAGCCAGGGGTTCCAGCGCCAGGACCAACTGTTCCAGGACGCCAGCGGACTGCCGTGCACCCAGAGCACGAGCGGGTGCCGTCCCTTTCCCTCCGGGACGGCCAGCCAGGCCCGGAGCCGTCGGCCGTCGTCGGCCTGGGCCATGACCTCCAGGAGCTTCCCGGGCAGGGTGAGACCGGCTGCCGGCGAC
Source organism: Mycobacteriales bacterium (assembly GCA_046262855.1). Lineage (GTDB taxonomy): Bacteria > Actinomycetota > Actinomycetes > Mycobacteriales > SCTD01 > RYN-111. Next base: position 1,294 of record JBHEMB010000568.1, read on the forward strand.
GGCAGCACAGCGGGCTCCCCCGGGATGTGCGCGCTCAGCCGCACCGGTTGAGGCGGACTGTCGATGGCACTGCGCAGCGCGAAGACGTAGGACCCGTCGCGGCTGATCTGCAGGTCGGTGTAGGCACCGGCGTCGGTGGTCAGCCTGGTGACGCTCCCGCCGTTGAGGGTCATCCGGAACACCGGCGCCGCCCCGCGGTCGTCGGCTGTGAGGAGCAGCGCATCCCCGCTGGGGGCCCACTGCAGCGACGTCGGCCAGCGGTCCCAGTGGCTGACCGCCTGCTCCCCGCTGCCGTCGACGTTGAGCACGACGACGTAGGCGTTGCCGGGCTGCTCCGCCGTGCTCCGGTCCCAGCGGATGACGGCGACGCGGTCGCCCTGCGGGGACAGGACCACCGACCCGTACTCGTGCCGCGGGTCATCACCGAGCACCCGCCAGGTCCGGCTGGCGACGTCGAGAGCACGCAGGGTGACACGGCGGCTGCCGCGCGGCTCGGCCACGGCCCAGGTCGTCGCGACAGTCCTGCCGTCAGCGGAGATGTCGTAGCTCGCGTCGTCCAGCCCGCGTCCTGGTGACGGCGTCAGATCCGTCCACGCCACGGGATCGTCCTCGAGCGCGCCGAGGAGCAGCCGCGGCTGGTCGGGTCCGAGGTCGTGGTCCCAGTGCCTGATGGGGTAACCGGTGTGCAGGATCGCGCTGACCTTGCGCTCCTTGCGGTCCTTGCGTGCCTGCTCGTCGTCCTCCGCCGTGACGGCGCTGGGCAAGGTGCTGCTCGTGACGAGCACGTGGCCACCGCGGGTCCGCGGACCGCCTATGCCACCGGGCCGGGTGCCGATCGGGCGCGCCTCGCCGCGCGCCGGCAGCAGCCACAGCGCGCTCTTCGCGTCGTCGTCGTCGTCCTCGAGGTCGGGACGCGTCGACGTGAAGAGCACATCGCCCGCGTCGGTGAAGACCGGGTTGCCTTCACCCTTCGCGCTGCGCGTGAGGCGGGTCGCTGCGCGCTCTCCTGTGGGGTCGACCTCCCACAGCGAGGTGATCCACTTCTGCTTCTTCACGTCCAGGCACGCGACGGCGGTGACGAGGCGGGTGCCGTCGGGGCTGAGCGCCAGCCCTGTCAGTCGCGGGAGGTCTTGGAACGCGTCGAGGTCGGTCCAGTCCACCCGAGGCATGCTGTCAGACCGTGACCGCTGTTCGCGACCCTTTCCCCCACCCCCATGAAGGGATACCGCAATGCCCTTTGAGCGCCGGAGTCGCCATCGCAGTATCCGTTCATGGCGGGGGGTGGGGGGGTGACTGGGGAGCGGTTCGAGGTGTCGCGGGTCATCGAGGCGGCGCCTGCTGAGGTGTTCGCCGTGCTGCGGGACCCGAAGGGGCACGTGGCCATCGACAGCTCAGGGATGCTGCAGTCGGCCGAGGGCTCCCCCGTGGCTGCCGTCGGCGACACCTTCGTCGTGCACATGGACCGCGAGTCGCTCAACGACTACCCGCTCGGCAAGTACGACGTGACGGTCATCATCACGAAATACGTCCAGGACGAGCTGATCGAGTGGACCATCGAGGGTGTCCTCAAGCCGCCGATCCGGCACCTCTACGGCTACCGGCTCGAGACGCACGAGCTCGGCACCCTCGTCACGTCGTACTACGACTGGTCCGAGATCGAGGAGTCCTACCGCGGGAAGGGCATCTTCCCCGTCATCCCGGAGGCCGCTCTGCGGGCCACCCTCGGCATCCTCGCGCGGACGATCAGTCCCTAGCTCTTGGCCTTCTCTGGCTCGTTGGTCGACAGCGCAGCGATGAACGCCTCCTGGGGGACCTCGACGCGGCCGACCATCTTCATGCGCTTCTTGCCCTCCTTCTGCTTCTCGAGGAGCTTGCGCTTGCGGGTGATGTCGCCGCCGTAGCACTTGGCGAGGACGTCCTTGCGGATCGCCCTGATGTTCTCGCGCGCGATGACCTTCGCGCCGATCGCGGCCTGGATGGGCACCTCGAACTGCTGGCGCGGGATGAGCTCCCGCAGCTTCGTGGCCATCATGTTGCCGTACGTGTAGGCCTTGTCCTTGTGCACGATCGCGCTGAAGGCGTCGACCGGCTCGCCTTGCAGCAGGATGTCCACCTTGACGAGGTCGGAGACCTGCTCCCCCGCCGGCTCGTAGTCGAGCGACGCGTACCCGCGGGTGCGCGACTTCAGGTTGTCGAAGAAGTCGAAGATGATCTCGCCCAGCGGCAGCGTGTACCGCAGCTCGACCCGGTCCTCGGACAGGTAGTCCATCCCCTGCAGGACCCCGCGTCGGCCCTGGCACAGCTCCATCACGGCCCCGACGAACTCCGACGGGAGAAGCAGCATCGCCTTCACGACCGGCTCGTAGATCTCGCTGATCTTGGCGCCGGTCGGCCAGTCGGACGGGTTGGTCACGACGACCTCCTCGCCCGTCTCGAGGACGACCCGGTAGACGACGTTCGGCGCGGTCGAGATGAGGTCGAGGCCGTGCTCGCGCTCCAGCCGTTCGCGGACGATCTCGAGGTGCAGCAGGCCGAGGAAGCCGGTGCGGAAGCCGAACCCGAGAGCCCCTGAGGACTCGGGCTCGTAGACGAGTGCGGCGTCGTTGAGGCGCAGCTTGTCGAGGGCCTCGCGCAGCGCCGGGAAGTCCGAGCCGTCCAGCGGGTACAGCCCGGAGAAGACCATCGGCTTCGGGTCGCGGTAGCCACCCAACGACTCCGTGGCGGCGTTCTTCACCGTCGTCAGGGTGTCTCCGACACGTGCCTGCCGGACGTTCTTCACGCCGGGGATGACGTAGCCGACCTCGCCCGCGGCGAGGAACTCCTTCGGCGTCATCTCCGGGGAGACCACGCCGACCTCGAGGATGTCGTGGGCGTTCTGCGTCGACATCATCAGGCCGCGGTCCTTCGTGGACAGCGACCCGTCCATGACCCGGACGTAGGTGATGACGCCGCGGTAGGCGTCGTAGACCGAGTCGAAGATCATGGCCCGCGCCGGCCCGTCCGGATCACCTGCCGGGGGCGGGACGTCCCGCACGATCTGGTTGAGCACCTCGGGCACGCCCAACCCGGTCTTGGCAGAGATCCGCAGCACGTCGGAGGGCTCGCACCCGATGATGTGCGCGATCTCCTCGGCGTACTTCTCCGGCTGGGCCGCGGGCAGGTCGATCTTGTTGAGCACCGGGATGATGTGCAGGTCGTTCTCGAGCGCAAGGTAGAGGTTGGCGAGGGTCTGCGCCTCGATGCCCTGCGCGGCGTCGACGAGCAGCAGCGTCCCCTCGCAGGCCGCGAGTGACCGGCTGACCTCGTAGGTGAAGTCGACGTGCCCCGGGGTGTCGATCATGTGCAGCACGTAGTCGCGACCGTCGTCCGCGGTCCACGGCAGCCGGACGTTCTGCGCCTTGATGGTGATGCCGCGCTCGCGCTCGATGTCCATCTTGTCGAGGTACTGCGCGCGCATCTGGCGTGCCTCGACGACGCCGGTCACCTCGAGCATGCGGTCAGCCAGGGTCGACTTGCCGTGGTCGATGTGGGCGATGATGCAGAAGTTCCGGATGAGCTCCTGCGGGGTCTTCGAAGGCACGAGCCAGTCTATCGGTGGGAGGTGTCGGTGTCGGAGGACGTGAGAGCCGCTGCGCTGCTGGAGGCACAGGGCAAGGCCGCCCGGCTGTTCGGTGCCGTTGAGGAGCGCGGCCTGATCCATGCAGGCGCCACCGAGCTCGAGGTGCAGCACGCCATCCGTGACCTCGCCGCCGACCTTCTCGGCGTCGAGAAGCACTGGCACAAGCGGATCGTCCGTGCCGGTTCCAACACGTTGGACCCGTACGACGAGAACCCACCCGACCGGGTCATCGCCGAGGACGACATCGTGTTCCTCGACTTCGGTCCGGTGTTCGAGGAGTGGGAGGCCGACTTCGGTCGCACCTACGTGCTCGGCGACGACCCGGTGAAGCACCAGCTGCGCGATGACCTGCCGGTGGTCTTCGAGGCGGGCCGCCGCTTCTTCCACGAGCACGAGGACATCACGGGCGAGCAGCTGTACGCCGAGGTCGTCCGGCTGTCCCGCGAGCGCGGCTGGGACTTCGGCAACTACCACTGCGGTCACCTGGTCGGCGAGTTCCCGCATGTCACCCTCGACGAGGAGCGGACGCACAACCTCATCACGTCCGGAAGCAGCAAGCCGATGCGACGACCGGATCCGCAGGGGCGCAGCCCGCACTGGATCCTCGAGGTGCACCTCGTCGACCGCGAGCGCCGGATCGGGGGCTTCTACGAGGAGCTCTTGACCGTCTGACCGCCGGCCCACACCTCGACGATGTCGTGCAGGGCATCGGCATCGGCGAGCGGGTCCCCTCGTACGGCGAGCAGGTCGGCGTCCGCGCCGGGGCGGATGACTCCCTTGCGACCCGCGAGACCGATGGCGTCAGCAGCCACGGAGGTCATGATCCGCAGCAGGTCGACGGCACTCAGGCCCGCCCGCAGGTTTCGGAAGGCGAAGGGCAGCACGCCATGCGCTTTGCCTGGCGCGATCCCGGCATCCGTCCCGATCACGAGCCGCGCCCCCGCGGAGGCCAGCCAGAGCATGTTCCGCTCCATCTGCTCCATCCGCGTGGCGATGGCGGGCGGTGGCACGGCACCTGGTCGGAGGCCGAAGGTGGCGCTCACCACGACCTGCGAGTCGACGATCCGCTGGAGGACCTCCGGGTCGGCACCGACGCCTTCCTCGGTCATGAAGCTGGCGTGCTCGAGGCTGTCGACGCCCGCGTCAAGCGCATCGACCACGGAGACCGGGGCATGCACGTGCGCTGCGGTCTGCAGCCCGAGCCGGTGCGCCTCGAGGACGATCTCGCGCAGCTCGGGCATCCGGATCTGCGGGTGGAACGGCGAGTTCCCGGGGGTGATGTTGCCCCCGCTCACCATCACCTTGACCACCGAGCAGCCCCGCTCGGCCCGCTCGTTGACGGCCTCGAGCATCGCGTCCAGGCCGTCGACCTCGCCCCCGAGGAACCAGCAGTGCCCCTTGGGCGTGGTCAGCGGCGGGCCGGAGGCGAGGACCGTCAGCGCGGTCGGCACCTCTGCCGTGAGGAATCCGCGGTCCCCGAGGTCCCGCACCGTCGTGACGCCGGCAGCGAGCTGCTGCTGGGCGCTTTCGCGAATCCGCAGCCGCAGCGCTTCGTCGTCCACGGCCATCTGCGCCAGCACGTCGGGGATCCCTGGAAAGCACAGGTGCACGTGCGTGTCCACGAGCCCCGGCAGCAGGGTGACGTCGTCGCCCAGGTCGACCGCCCCCGGCACCTCCCGCTGCTCGACGGCCGTGATCCGGCCGCTCTCGAAGACGACCGTGGCCGGCCCGAGCGAGGTGACACCGTCGAACACCCGCCCCGCGCGCAGCGCCTCCATGGCGTGCCAGCCTCCCCGGTCGCCGCAGCGCAAGCTGTCGGCAACCTGACGCCTCGCTGGCTTCGGCCAGGGTCGCTGAGGTGTGCGGGCGCACGCGGGCGGCTGCACGCAGGCACCCCGCACACCTCCCGGCCCACCGTGCACCCGCACGCTAGCTCCCACGCGGGGCCGGTGCACCGGCGCAGAGCCCGGCCCGGGCGCGGCTCTGCTAGCCTGAATCGACCGCGTGCGGGCTGCTCTCGCACGCCCATGACCAAGAGGGAACTGCTAGCAGTGGCGAACATCAAGAGCCAGATCAAGCGCATCAAGACCAACGAGAAGGCGCGGCTGCGCAACAAGTCGGTCAAGAGCTCGCTGAAGACGGCCGTCCGCAAGTTCCGTGAGGCCGCCGACGCCGGTGACGCTGCCGGAGCGGCGACCCTGCTGCGCGACGCCAGCCGCCAGCTCGACAAGGCGGTCAGCAAGGGCGTCATCCACGCCAACCAGGCCGCCAACCGCAAGTCGGGCATGGCCACGCACCTCGCCAAGGCCGGCAAGTAGAGCGCAGCACGACGCCGTAGGAGGCGCCGCTCCCGTCAGGGGGTCGGCGCCTTCTCGCTGTCCGGAGCCAGCAGGCCCGAGATGACGTCGTGTGCCTTGACCACGGCCGCGACGGCCAGCGGCAGCACGACGATGCTCCACGCGCTCGCGAGGTCAGCCAGCGAGAGCAGCACGCCGAGGACGGCCATGCCCTCGCCGAGGAGAGCCCGCTGCCAGGAGTTCGGATGCACGTTCTTGAGCCGGAGCAGCCGGGGGTACAGCGGGCCGACGTGATGCCGAGGCGGCTCGAGCTCCTCGGTCATCGAGCACCGCCACGGGCTTGTACGACGGCGAGCAGGGCCCGCTCGACGGCGTAGCCGGCGTCGGTTGCAGCGCCCTTGACCTCGCCGTCCGCGACCGCGACGGCCTGCAGCGCCGTCGACAGGCCCTCGGGCCGCCAAGCGCGTGCCTGCCGCTGGGTCTTCTCGACCTTCCACGGCGGCATGCCGAGCTGGCCCGCCAGCACGTGCGCGGGCTGCCGTCCTGCGGACGCGACCTGCGCGACGGCCCGCAGGGTGCTGGCGAGGGCACTCGTGACGAGCACCGGCGCGAGGCCGGTGACCTCGCCCCAGCGCGCCAGCTCGAGCGCACCGGCGAGGTCCCCGTCGACCGCCTTGTCGGCGATGCTGAACCCGGAGGACTCTGCGCGGCCGCGGTGGTAGCGGCTCACGACCTCCTCGGTGATCGGGCCTTCGGTGTCGGACAGCAGCTGCGACGCGGCGGCGGCCAGCTCGCGCAGGTCGTTGCCGACGGCGTCGAGCAGCGCCGTCACCGCGTCCTCGCTGACCTGCCGCTTGTCGCCGCGCAGCTCGTTGCGGACGAAGTCCTTGCGCTCGCTGACCTTGCTGACCTTGGGGCAGTCCACCCTGCGCGCACCGGCTCCGAGGAGGGAGGTGAGGGTCGCCTTGCCCTTCGCGCCCCCGGCATGGTGAACGACCAGCACGATCTCCGGGACCGGGTCCCCGGCATAGCCGACCACCTCTGCGGCGACCTCCTTCGCCAGGTCCTGAGCGGCGCGCAGCACGATGACCCGTTCGTCGCCGAACAGCGACGGGCTCAGCGCCTCGGCAAGGTCCCCGGGCTGCAGCGCGCCGCAGTCGAGATCGGTGACGTCGACCGCCGCGTTGCGTGCCCGGGCCGCCCGGAGCACGTGCGAGATCGCCCGCGCGACGAGGAACTCCTCGTCTCCCACCACGAGCGTGAGCGGGACGAGCAGGTCGGGGGCTGGCACGCGTCCATGGTCCCATGGCGGCGCACGGGCACGGGCGACGACAGCCCGGCTGGGGACCGCGGGCACGTCGCACAGCGTCATCGCCTCGACCGGCACGAGCGCAGCCAGGGCAGCCGGCTCGGTCGAAGGCCCGAGGACATCAGGACCGGCGGGCGGAGGGGCACCGTCGCCGCCACGGCCGACGGAGCCGATCCTGCCTTGCCGCAGGGTGACCGCGACGTCGCCGTCCTGGTCGCTGCGGTAGACCCGCGCGCCGTGCTGCTCGAGCCGTCTCAGCGTCGAAGCGGCCGGGTGACCGTAGGGGTTGCCCGCGCCGACCGGCGTCAACGCGATCTTCGCCTGCACGGCGTCCAGGAACTCGGGGTCCTGCTTCCGCGAGCCGTGGTGCGGCACCTTCAGCACGTCCGCCCGCAGGTCCACGTCCCGGTCGAGCAGCTCGCGTTGCGCGTGGTCTTCGAGGTCGCCCGAGAACAGCACGGACACGCCGTGCGTGACCAGCCGCAGCACGATCGAGCTGTTGTTGGGATCGCTGTCGGTGCCGTCCCGGGCCGTCGCATCGAGCACCGTCCACGACACGTCACCGAGCGTGCGGGTCTCGCCGATCTCAGCGCGCACCACGCGCACGCCGCCGAGCCAGCGCAGCAGCCGCTTCTTCTCGACCGCCGGTTCGTCGAGCGGGCCGATCTCCACCTCCCCCACCTGTCGTCCGTCCAGCAGCCCCGGCACGCCCTCGACGTGGTCTGCATGCAGGTGGGTGAGCAGCAGCAGCGGCACCCGCTTGATGCCCAGTTGCCGCAGGCACCGGTCGATCTTCCCGGGATCCGGGCCGTTGTCGATCACGAGCGCCGACCCGGGCGCTAACGGCACGACGAAGCCGTCGCCCTGGCCCACGTCGCAGCTGGCCAGCACCCACCCGGGCGGCGGCCACGGCGGGCGCACCACGACGACAGCCAGCAGCGCCAGCAGCAGACCGGCACAGCCCGCTGCCGCCGTACGGCGGAGCAACCGGGAACGCAGCACCAGGCCCACCGCCGCCAGCAGCCCGAGAGCCAGCAGCGCGCCCGGCCAGCCGGTCGTGAGACTGAGACCTGCGCCCGGTTGGCGGGCCCCGACGTGCGCGACGAGGACGAGCCAGGCCACCGGCAGGTAGGCCAGCCACGCCGCGGCCTGGGCGAGCGGGAGGCACACCGGTGAGAGCAGCGCCGCGACGACGCCCAGGACCGTGGCGGGGCCGACCGCGGGGACGGCGAGCAGATTGGCGGGCACGGCGAGCAGGCCGAGCTGACCGGAGAGGGCGACGACGACCGGCGTGCAGGCGACCTGCGCCGCAGCAGGTACCGCGACCGCTTCGGCGAGCCAGTCCGGGAGCCAGTCCGGAAGCCACTGCGCGAGCCGCCGCCGCCACACGGGGGCGATCACGAGCAGTCCCGCGGTCGCGAGGGTTGACAGCGCGAACCCGGGCTGTGGTGCGAGCTCGGGCGAGAACAGCACCAGGACGAGGACGGCAGCGCACAGCGCCGGCATGGCATGCCGTCGCGAACCGGTGGCGAGCGCGACCAGTGCGATGACTCCCATCACGGCCGCCCGCAGCACGGACGGCGACGGTCTGGCGAGCACTACGAACCCGGCCAGCAGGAGCAGCGCCACCGGTGGCCGCCAGCGCAGCCCGATCCGCAACCAGCCGCAGACGACCAGCGCGGCGGCCAGGACAACAGCGACGTTCGTGCCCGACACCGCGACGAGGTGCGTCAAGCCGGTACGGCGGAAGTCCTCCTTGAGCCGGGGGTCCAGCTGTGAGGTGTCGCCGTCCACGAGTCCCGGCAGCAGGCCGCGCTCGCCGGCAGGCAGCACCGAGGCCGCGTCTTGCATCCCCTGCCGAAGCCGTCCCGCCACGGCCTGGACCCACGAGGGGCCGGCGAGGACTCGTGGCGGCCCGCGTGCCGAGAGGACGGCTGCCACGGAGTCGCCGTTGTCGGGGGGCTTGACGCGTCCCTCGATCCGCAGCTGCTGCGACGGGAGCAGCCCGAGCCACCTGCTGTCGGCCAGCACCAGCACGGGCTCGCGTACCCGGTAGTCCCGGCCCGCCACCGACAGCTGTGAGACGCGGACGGTGGCCACGACGACCTCGCGGAACGACAGCACGTCGCCCTTCGCGGGCACGACCCGCGGATCGTCCACGAGCGTCCCGGTGACCGTGACGGCAGCCTCGCGGGCGGCGGCGTCCGCCAGCGGTCCGGTGGTGCGGGCGTGCACGCGGGCCGCCAGCGAGACCGCGGAGGCGGCCGCGCACACGAGGGTCGCGGCGACGACAGCGCGACCCAGCTGCAGTGCGCAGATCGCCGTCAGGACAAGCAGCAGCGCCATGAGGACGAGCCAGCGAGCGGGCAGGAACCGACCCTGCCAGGCCACCAGCCAGGCGGCGGCGGCTGGACCGGCGAGCCGGAGGTCGAGGCTCACACCCGGACCTTCGCCTTCAGCGCCTGGTACTTCGACTCGCCGATCCCACTGACTTCGCGAAGCTGGTCCACGCTGCCGAAGCGCCCGTGCTCGGTGCGCCAGGCGATGATGCGGTCCGCGAGCACCGGACCGATGCCCGGCAAGGCATCGAAGTCCTGGGCGGTCGCGGCGTTGAGGTCGAGCGGCGCCGATCCCCCGGCTGACGCGGACCCCTCGATCCCCACGAGCACCTGCTGGCCGTCCTGGACCTTGGCGGCGAGGTTGAGCGCGCCTGTCGACGCACCGGGAAGCACGCCGCCGGCAGCGCGCAGCGCGTCGTCGACCCGCGCGCCAGGGTGCAGGTGCACGAGTCCCGGGTGCCGCACCCGGCCGGCGACGTCGACGACCAGCTCCGGGCCGGCCGTCGCGGTGGAGACCACGGGCGGCGCCGCTATCGGCTGCTCTGTCGGCCTGCCGCGCAGGAGCAGGAAGCCGCCGACGGCCGCGGCGAGCAGCGCGATCAGCCCGAGCGCGAGCACACCGTGCCGGGCGG
>JBHEMB010000569.1:0-7943 GCA_046262855.1 Mycobacteriales bacterium
CGAGACGCGCACGATCAAGGGGGAGGACAAGGTCTACCTCGTCCTCAAGGTCGCCCAGGGCGACCTCACCGTCCGGGTCCCCGCGGACAACGCGGAGATCGTCGGCGTGCGTGATGTCGTCGGCCAGGCCGGTCTCGACAAGGTCTTCGAGGTGCTCCGCGCACCTGCCGTCGAGGAGCCGACGAACTGGTCCCGGCGCTACAAGGCCAACCTGGAGAAGCTCGCCTCGGGCGACATCAACAAGGTCGGCGAGGTCGTGCGCGACCTGTGGCGGCGCGACAAGGAGCGCGGGCTGTCCGCCGGCGAGAAGCGGATGCTCTCCAAGGCGCGGCAGATCCTCGTCAGCGAGCTCGCGCTCGCCGAGGGCACGAACGAGGACAAGGCCGAGGCGATCCTCGACGAGGTACTGGCCTCCTAGGTCATGTCCCCCACCGGCTCCGCGCCGGGGCCAGGCGTCAGCCAGCCCCGGCGTCGTGCTGTTCGGAGGACCCCGACCCTCCTGCTGGAGGTCCTCCGCTTCCTCGTCGTCGTGTTCTTCGCCGGCGCGGGCTACGAGGTCGGCAGCGGAGTCGGCACGACCAAGGTGCTCGGCACGCTGAACGGAACGGCGGTCGGTCTCATCCTGGGCTCCGGCCTCGGCTACGTGCTCGGCGGTGTCCTCGGCCGGACCACCGCGTCCAGCGCGGAGACCGCCCGCACCCGGCTGCACGAGACCTCGGCCGAGGAGCTGATCGCGGGCGGCCTGGGGGCGATCGGCGGCATGCTGCTGGGTGCCGGCGTCGCCTGGCCGGTGTTCCTGCTGCGGCAGTCCTACCTGGCGTTTCCGCTGTTCGCGTTCGTCTGCGTCACGCTGGCCTACGTCGGCTACCTGATCGGTGCGTCCAAGCGCGCCGGGGTGCTCGCCCTGTTCGGCGAGCGTGCCGGCCTCGCGCCGCGTGAGCTGCCGACCTCGGTGCTGCCGCGGGTGCTCGACACCAGCGTCGCCATCGACGGCCGGATCGTCGACGTCGTGCGGTCCGGGTTCCTGCACGGCGTCTTCTGGGTGCCGACGCCCGTCCTGGGTGAGCTGCAGCACTTCGCCGACTCGGCCGACGACGCTCGCCGTACCAAGGGCCGGCGAGGCCTCGAGGTGCTCGAGACCCTCAAGCGCGAGCCGGGCATCGACCTCGAGGTCGTGGACCTCGACGTGCCGGCCGTTGCCGACGTGGACGCCAAGCTGGTGAAGATCTGCCAGGAGGAGGGTGCCGCGCTGCTCACCCTCGACACCAACCTCGCCAAGGCCGCCTCGCTGGCCGGCGTCAAGGTGCTGAACCTGCACGGGCTCGCGCTGGCACTGCGACCTCCGGTCTCCGCGGGGGAGGACGTGAGCGTCCACCTCCTGAAGGCCGGCAAGGAGCCGGGACAGGCCGTCGGGTACCTCGACGACGGCACCATGGTCGTCGTCGAGCAGGCCCGTGCCCACCTCGGCGAGGACGTCACCGTCCAGGTGGCCAGCGTCGTCGTCACCGCCAACGGGCGGCTGGTCTTCGCGAAGCTCCCGGGAGCACCCTCGCGCCCGCCGCGTCGCCGCGCCCCGGGCCCTCCGGTCCCGGCCCCTTCGCCGCGATCGTGACCCGGTGACGGTCGGGGTCGTCGTCCCCGCCGCGGGGACGGGCACCCGGCTCGGGCCTGGCGCCCCCAAGGCGCTGCGCGACCTGGCGGGGGAGCCGCTGCTCGTCCACGCGGTACGGCGGTTGCGCGGGTGCCCGTCGGTCGGATCCGTCGTCGTGGCGGCCCCGCCGGCCGAGCTCGCCCAGGTGCAGGCGCTCCTCCCCGACGCGATCGTCGTTGCCGGCGGAGCGGAGCGGCAGGACTCGGTTGCGGCCGGGCTGGCCGCGCTCCCGGCCGAGGTCGACCTGGTGCTCGTGCACGACGCTGCCCGCGCCCTCGTGCCGGTCGAGGTGGTCGAGGCCGTGGTGACTGCCCTCCGCGGCGGGGCGGCTGCCGCCGTACCCGTCCTTGCCGTGGCCGACACGGTGAAGCAGGTCGCCGTCGACGGTCGGGTGGTGCGCACCGTGCCGCGGTCGGACCTGCGGTGCGCGCAGACCCCGCAGGGCTTCCAGCGGTCCGTGCTCGAGGCGGCGCACCGCAGCGCGAGCGCGTCGGCGACCGACGACGCCGGTCTCGTGGAGGCTGCGGGCGTGCCGGTGATGACCGTGCCGGGTTCGCCGCTCGCGTTCAAGGTCACGACGCCGTTCGACCTGCTGGTGGCGGAGGCGGTGCTGCGTGGTAGCGCCGGGGCGGAGCCCCGTGGATAGCGCCGGGGCGGAGCCCCGTGGATAGCAGGGTCGGGATCGGGACCGACGTGCACCCGCTCGAGCCGGGCCGCCCGTGCTGGATCGCGGGGCTGCTGTGGGAGGGCGAGGACGGCTGTGCCGGCCACTCCGACGGCGACGTCGCCGCGCACGCCGTGTGCGACGCGCTGCTGTCGGCGGCCGGGCTGGGTGACCTCGGCAGTGTGTTCGGCACCGATCGTCCGGACATGTCCGGTGCTGCGGGGGCCACGATGCTCGCTCACGTGCGGGGACTGCTCGCCGGCTGGGAGATCGTCAACGTCGCTGTCCAGGTCATCGGCAACACCCCCCGCCTCGGGCCGCGGCGGGAAGAGGCGCAGCGTGCGCTCTCCGAAGCGCTCTCGGGCGCCGCGGTCTCCGTCAGCGCCACCACGACGGACGGGCTGGGCCTCACGGGTCGGGGCGAGGGGCGGGCCGCGATCGCGACCGCCCTGCTGCGTCGCCCCTAGGCTTGCGGGGGTGACACCCGGTCTCCGCCTCTACGACACACGCTCCAGGAGCGTGCGCGAGCTGCGCCCCCTGCAGCCCGGCCACGTGGGGATCTACGTCTGCGGACCCACCGTCCAGGCCGCCCCCCACGTCGGTCACCTGCGCAGCGCCGTGGCGGTCGACGTGCTGCACCGGTGGCTGCTCGCGAAGGGGCTGCAGGTCACCTTCGTCCGCAACGTCACGGACGTGGACGACAAGATCATTCGGGACGCCGCGGCCAACGGCGAGCCGTTCTGGGCGCTCGCGACCCGGATGACGAACGCCTTCACGAGGGGCTACGACGCCGTCCAGGTGCTGCCGCCGACCATCGAGCCACGCGTCACCGGGCACCTGCCGCAGATCGTCGCGCTCATCGAGGCGCTCGTCGACAACGGCACGGCGTACGCCTCGGGCGGCGACGTCTACCTGAGCGTCAAGGCCGTCCCGACGTACGGCGAGATCAGCCACCAGGACCCGGGCAAGCTCAAGCAGGGCGAGGCCGACGACTCGCTCAAGCGCGACCCGCTGGACTTCGCGCTGTGGAAGGCGGCCAAGCCCGGCGAGCCGCAGTGGGACTCGCCGTGGGGCCCGGGCCGCCCCGGCTGGCACATCGAGTGCTCCGCCATGGCGGTCGAGTACCTCGGGACGTCCTTCGACATCCACGCCGGGGGCCTCGACCTCGTCTTCCCGCACCACGAGAACGAGAACGCCCAGTCGACGGCGGCCGGCCACGGGTTCGCGACGACCTGGGTGCACCACGGGCTGGTCACGGCCAAGGGGGGCGAGAAGATGAGCAAGTCGCTCGGCAACAGCGTGCTCGTCGCCGACGCCCTCGAGCAGGTGCCCGCCCCGGTGCTGCGGTACGCCCTCGGCGCCGCCCACTACCGCTCCACCATCGAGTGGAGCGACCAGGTCGTCGCCGACGCGTCCGCGGCCTACGACCGGATCGCGACCTTCGTCCGCAACGCCACCGAGGCGGTCGGCGAGGTGCCGCCGGTCGAGCAGCCGGGCTGGGCCGACTTCGCGGCGGCGATGGACGACGACCTCGGGGTGCCGCAGGCCCTCGCTGTCCTGCACGGCGCCGTGCGCCGCGGCAACACCCAGCTCGCCGACCGGGAGCTTCCCGAGCTGTCGGGCACGCTCGCGTTGGTACGGCGGATGCTCGGGGTGCTGTGCCTGGACCCGCTCAGCGACTGGCCCGCGACCGCCTCCTCGGAGCTGACGCCGGTCGTGGACGCGCTGGTGCAGCTCGTCGTCGAGACCCGCGCGCAGGCCCGCGAGCGCCAGGACTGGGCGCAGGCCGACGCGCTGCGCGACCGGCTCACGGCTGCGGGGATCGTCCTCGAGGACACCGCCGACGGCGTCCGCTGGCGCCTCGCATGACCCCCTTACGTCATACCTTCCGCGCGGGTCTCCCGGCCACCTCCGATGACGCAACGGCGGCGACTGCCTTGCGTCATACCTGTCGCGCGGGTTTCCCGGCCACGTCCCATGACGCAAGGAGCAGGCGATGAGCAAGGGCGGCGTCAGCAGGGGCGGTCAGGGCGGCCGGGGCAACAAGCCCGGCTCGCACCGCAAGGGGGCGGCCGTCGGGTCTGGTGGCAACAGCAAGCGCCGACTCGAGGGCAAGGGCCCGACGCCACCGGGGGAGGCCCGCAAGGGCCACCCGAAGGCACGGCGGGTGGCCGCAGCAGCCAAGCGGACCGCAGCCCCGAAGCCGACCACGGGCACCCGGGGGACGGCGCCGGCCAAGGCCCGGGGGGCCAAGCCCAACCCGGACGCCCCCGAGACGATCTTCGGCCGCAACGTCGTCGTCGAGGCGCTGCGCACGAAGGTGCCGGCCACCGCGCTCTACGTCGCCCTGGGCGTCGACAACGACGAGCGGATGGCGGAGGCGCTGTCGGTGGCGGGCAAGGCCGGCATCTCGATCCTCGAGATGACCCGTACCCAGATGGACAAGATGACCGGCGGGATGCTGCACCAGGGCATCGCGCTGCAGGTGCCGCCGTACAGCTACGAGCATGCCGACGACCTGCTGCGCCGGGCCCTCGAGGCCCCGCACCCGCTGGTGGTCGCCCTCGACGGCCTGACCGACCCCCGCAACCTCGGGGCCGTGGTGCGCTCGGCCGCCGCCTTCGGCGCGCAGGGCGTGCTGATCCCTGAGCGGCGCAGCGCCGGCATGACCGCCGCCGCCTGGCGGACCAGCGCGGGGGCGGCTGCTCGGCTCCCGGTGGCGCGCTGCACGAATCTCACGCGCACCCTCACGTCGTACCAGCAGGCGGGTCTGTTCGTCGTCGGGCTGGACGCGGCAGGCACGGTCAGCCTGGACGACCTCGAGGTCGCGACGGGTCCGCTGGTGGTCGTCGTCGGTGCCGAGGGCGACGGGCTGAGCCGGCTGGTCGCGCAGACCTGCGACCTCACGGTGTCGATCCCGATGAGCGGCGCGACCGAGTCGCTCAACGCCGGCATCGCGGCTGCCGTCACGCTCGCCGAGGTGGCCCGCAGGCGGCGTCTGGCCTCCTGAGCAGGAGTGGAACAAGTTATAGAAACCTTGCGTTACCTTCTCTCGCCAGGTTCGTTGTGATCTGCAACACTGGGCGTTCGGGGCCAACCCAGCCCCCATCGGTTTTCGCGGCGCCACAAGCGCCAGTTCGGAGGTCAGGTGAGCGTGCGTCGGCCGCGGGAGACCGCTCCGGTCCTCACTGTCGTCCCTGACGTCACCGCTGCTGACCAGCCCGACGACGACGCCGCACTGGCCGCCGAGATCGAGGCCGAGCTCGCTGCGTCGCTCGCCGCCGAGATCACCGCCGCTGAGACCCTGGTCGCCGAGCTCGATCGCGACATCCACGGCGGTGTCTCTCTCGCTGGCCGCGAGGACCGCTGGCGCACCGGCGACGATCGCCCCGACGACGAGCTGGTGCTCGCCGCCCGCACCGGTGACGACGCTGCGCTGGCCGAGCTCCTGACGAAGTACCGCGCCTTCGCCCGGGTCAAGGCCCGCTCCTACTTCCTGGTCGGCGCTGACCGCGAGGATATCGTCCAGGAAGGCATGATCGGCCTCTACAAGGCCGTCCGTGACTTCAACCCGGACATGCAGTCCAGCTTCCGCGCCTTCGCGGAGCTGTGCGTGACGCGGCAGATCATCACGGCGATCAAGACGGCGACCCGGCACAAGCACGGTCCGCTCAACAACTACGTCAGCTTCAACCGGCCGGTCGGCAGCGACGACGACGGCGAGCGGGTCCTGGGTGATGTCATCCCGACGGTCGCGATCAGCGACCCCGCCGACCTCGTCATCAGCGGGGAGCGGATCCGTGCTCTGCAGGCCCACTTCGACGAGGTGCTGTCGGACCTCGAGACCGAGGTGCTCAGGCTCTACGTCGAGGGCAAGAGCTACCAGGAGATCGCCGAGCGGCTCCAGCGGCACGTGAAGTCGATCGACAACGCACTGCAGCGCATCAAACGCAAGCTCGAGGGCCACCTGCACGCTCGTGAGGTCGCAGACGCGGGTTGAACCCGTTCCGGGGGGATGGGAAAGCCGACGGCCTGCCTAGGGGGGGTCAGGCAGGCCGCCGGCGGTCCGGAGCGGCAGTCCTCAGGTCGCAGGGACTACCCCGCTCTCACAGGGTCACACTCGATATCGCCCGTGTCACCCTGCTCGCGGCGCGTCGCGGTGGTTCACTGCCAGTCTCACGTCCAGCCTGGAAGGGACGCACATGGCAGACCCACCTCGCGGGCGACCGCCCAGCACGGCGTCGCCCCCACCTCCACAGCGTGGCCAGCGGGCGCTGACGTTCCTCGGCGGAGGCGTGCTGGTGCTCGCCGTCGCCGGTGGGGCGTGGGCGCTGTTCGGTCGGGACACCTCGACCAAGACCAGCGCAGTCCGGCCCGCTACCAGCACGAGCGCCACGCAGAAGCCGGCCGGACCTGTCGTGCCGGGCATCAGTGTGAAGACCACCCCGTCGAAGGGCCCCGTCGCCACCGCCACTCCATCGGCGGTCGCGACGGCCAGCCCCAAGCCAGCCCCCACCAAGGCGCTGGTCGCGACACCTTCACCGAAGCCCACGACGAGCCCGGCGCCTGCACCCGTCACCAAGCCTCCGGTCACCGGACCGCAGCAGGGTGGCACCGTTGCCAAGAAGGCGTTCACCTTCAAGGTGGCTCGGGGCGACACGCTGTGGGACCTGACCAAGACGGCGCTGCGCTCGACAGGTCGCTCGACCTCGAACGCGAACGTCGCCGCCTACGTGACGAAGCTCTACCAGGCGAACAGGGCCACCATCGGGTCCGATCCGGACCTGATCCTGATCGGCGACACGATCACCTGGCCCGCCAGCTTGTGACAGACCGGTCTTGATGCGGTGGGACCGCAGAGATCGACGAACGAGTCCCGGTGTTGATGCGGCCGACGGCCTCCAGACGCTGACAGCGGCCCCTTCCTCTGCCAAGGAAGGGGCCGCTTCGTCTGTCCGCTCCAGGGCTCACGCAGTCCGTCCAGGCCGACACGCTGCGTCCGCCCGGTGGGCAACCCGCCCCGTCAGGTCGAGAAGACGTACCTCTAGCTGGCGCCTGCTCAGGTGGACGAACCGCAGGGTTGTGTCGAGCAGACGTCAGCGGTTCGGGCGCAGCGCCCAGCTGATCGTCATCCGGGACGTCTCGTTGCCCGCTTCGTCCCGCATCTGCACCGCCACCGGGAACTGGACGGTCTTCCCGGTCTCGTCCAGCTCCGCGCGGACCTCAGCGGCGGGTCTGCCGAGGGTGGCCTCGGCGGTGACCGGGCCCTTCTGCAGCTTGGTGTAGGCGATCTCGGCGCTTGCGGCCAGCGGCGTCACACGGGTCAGCAGGTCCTCGAACGCCCCGATCACCACGGCGCCGGATGCCGACTCCGCGAGGGTGAAGATGGCGCCGGCGTGCGGGCCACCAACGTGGTTGTGGAAGGCCGGCTCGTCGGACAACCGCAGCAGGGCGCGACCCTCGCTGAGCTCGAGGTACTCGAGCCCGAGCGTCTTCACGAACGGGACGAGCTGCGGCATGGTCTCTCGGATCGCGTCGTAGTCCGTCATGCCGCCCACCCTTACCCACCAGTAACTTCCCCGTCAATGGATACTGCGCTGCCCTTTTCGCGCGGCGATCGGCAGCGCG
>JBHEMB010000570.1:0-2699 GCA_046262855.1 Mycobacteriales bacterium
GCACGGCGACCTCAAGACCGACCAGGCGTTCCTCCGAGACGCCGTCACCGCGTGGAACGGCAGCCACAAGACGTCCGGCAACGCCAGTCGGGGCATTTTCGACGACCTGCGCGGGAAAGCGCATGTCGTGTGGGCCGGGAACACCCCGGCCGGCAAGGCCGCTCTGGTCGAGCAGGACGCGTTCCTCCACCGGCACGCCGACATCGTGCTCAAGCACGAAGGCATCTACAGCCTGCTCGGCTTCGTCGGGGTCGGCACCGACGGCAAGCCCATCATCGTCGGCGACACCTACCCCACGGACCCGGGGGACGGCGTGCCGACGAACGCGTGGTTCGTCGACCCCGCCCGGACCGTGCTCGCGGTCGCGGAGAACGGCGAAGACTTCGGTGTGTCGACCGGCTGGATCTACGACACGAAGGTCCACCGGGACTTCGTCCCGATCCCGGACCAGGACGGCGTCGGCATCGTGCACCTGCCCAAGCCGGCCACCGCTGCCGTGCACGTCGCGCGGCTGCCCGTGCAGGGGATCGCTGACATGAGACTCATCGCCGGGGCGCCGCAGTTCGACACGAACTACCAGCCGGCCGCGCTCCCGTGGCACGACAAGATCGCGCTCGCCGGTGCGGCCGCCGGGAACGGGACCGCGCTCCAAACCCTCTCGAAGACCCTCAACACCGAGATCAACGACCAGGCGGGCCAGGTGGGCTACGGGTCGTGGTCAGTGCGTGGTGCCACACCGGACGGCCGGCAGTTCCTCGCAAGCGAGATCCGCCTGGAGAACGACCCAAGCCACGCCTACGTGCTGGTCGGTGACGACCTCGTCACCGGGCCGCAGATCGACCCGCACGCCGTACTGCCGATCACAGTTGCCCTTCCGGATGCTCAGGGCTGGGTGGTCGCTGCGGTGGGCAGTTCCCTGAGGTACCGGATCGGCTCCGGGGCATGGGTCTCCGCCGGCAAGGACGCGGCGCTGCTGCCAGCCCACGCAACCGCCGTGCAGGTCACCCCGCTCGGCGGCACGCCCAGCGTGGTGAACCTCCGGCGGGGTAGTCGCTTAGCCCGGACGCCCTAGCGAGCGCGACCAGTCCTGGGTTTCTGCCGGGGTGTGTAGCGCCGCTTCCTTGCGCACCGCCGTCACGCGACTTGTTGAACGCGCGGACCCCTTGGGGGACGGAGGACGAGCTCTGGCCCGGTGCCATTCTGGTTGCCATTCTTGACCAAACCTGCCATGTGAGGACCAAACCTCACTTGCCCAACACCCCCTGTGACCTGCAGTTTTCTCGCTCGACCCACCTTGACCTGGCTCCCTGGCGCAACGTCTAAGCGGTCGGTCGCAGGTTCGAGTCCTGCCGGGTGCGCCTTGTGACCCGTTTGTCCCTGGCCTGCTCGGCACACTTGCAAGACCTGCCCTCAGTCCAGGGCCCTGCCGGCCGACCTCACCAAGGTGACCTCACGCCGCGCACGTGCCGCCGTTGTCGTGCTCTCGCTGGGCCTCGCGCTGCTCGGCGGCACTGACGCCAGGTCGAGCACCTTGCCGGCCGCGAGCGCCCCGGTGACCGGTGCGGACATCTCCTGGCCGAACTGCCCGCCTGGGATGGGCATCCCCCAGCGCCGCACCCTCGGTCAGCCCATGCCGCCCGCCGGCACGAAGTACGTGGTCGTCGGCCTCACCAACGGGCCGGGCTTCACTCCCAACCCGTGCCTGTCCAGTCAGCTCAGCTGGGTCAAGCGGCGGCACCTCTGGCTCGGCGTCTACAGCGTCGTGAGCTACCCGACGGCCGCACAGCTCGCCCGGTACGGCGGAACGGGGACCCTGCGAACGCGGCTGCACCGGGTGGGCGTGGCGCAGGCCCGGTTCAACCTCGCCACGATGCGCAAGGCCGGCCTGGCCAAGGCACCGATGGTCTGGGTCGACGTCGAGCCGGTCAAGGGCTGGCCGTGGTCGGCAAGCACCAGCGCCAACAACGCGCTCATCGACGGTGCGATGCTGGCGTACCGCGTGGCGGGGATGCACGTCGGCCTCTACTCCTACAAGTACGGCTGGCGCGAGATCACGGGTGGCCGACGGCTCCCGAACGTCGCTACCTGGGTGCCGCTGAGCACGTGCAGCCGGCCCAGCTTCAGCGGCGGCCCGATCCTGCTCACCCAGACGACGAGCAACGGCAGCGACATCAACAAGACCTGCCCAGGGCAGGTCTCGCGGGCCAGGTTCCCGATCTTGTTCGCCTCCACCTAACGCCAACAGCGGACGGTCAGCGCACCTGGGCGATGACGTTCTCGGCGTACCGCTCGAGATGCGCGATCTTCTCCGTCAGCGGCTGCGTGTCCGGACCGCGCTGGTAGGCGTTGCGGAAGCCGACGATGACGTCCGTGACGCCCTTGTCCTCCAGTCGCTTGATGCCGTCCGCCGTGTAGGCGTCCCGGGAGATCACGTGGATCTCGAAGGGCCGGTCGAGCGTGCCCGCCTCGGCCCGGAGCTCGTGGAGTCGCGCGAGCAGCTGGTCCAGGTCGTCGCTGCCACCGCCATGCATCCAGCCGTCGCCACGCACGGCCGCACGGCGTAGCGCGCCGTCGCTGTGCCCTCCGACGAGGATCGGGACGGGCGCCGTGGGCGCCGGGGTCATCGCTGTCGAGGCAAGGGCGAAGAACTCGCCCTGGTAGCTGAAGAAGCCCCCGTTCGTGAGACCGCGCACGATGTC
>JBHEMB010000571.1:0-6037 GCA_046262855.1 Mycobacteriales bacterium
CGGACTCCTTCGTGCGGCTCGTCCTCTCTTACTCCTTACCGCGTCCGTCCGAGTCCGGTTCAAATCTAGGGACCCCGGCGAGTCACTGACAGCGGGTGATTAGGCGCAAGTCACGTGAGGTACTTGCCCAGAGCGTCGAGCAGGCCCCGGCTGCCTCCCTCGCGGTTCGGCCCGTCGGCCCAGAACTGGTCGAAGAAGACGCCGTGCTCGACGTGCGTGAACCGGGTGCCCTCGTCGATCGGCTCGAACTCATACGACGCCACCGACGTGGACATGTGGACCCCGTCGAGCCACATGTCGTACGTCGTGACGATGCGGACGTGCTCGACGATGTCGGTGTACGTGGCCTCGTACCGCGAGACCGGGCCGTCGTGAAAGGTCCCCTCGGCGACGTCGCGGCCGCCGACGTGGAAGTCGAACGCCCACTCGCCTGGCTCGAAGGTGTCCCCTGCGCCGAACCAGCGCAGCTTCTGCTCCTCCTCGGCGAACGCGTCCCAAACGCGCTCAACGGGGACGGGATAGTCACGGTTCAGGGTGAACCCGGCGCGGGCGAGTCGGCGTTCGATCGTCATGGGCAGGGCCTATCGCGTGAAGGTGACGTGGGTCGTGCCGCTCTCGGCCACTTCCGTGGCCACCTTGTGGGTGAGCTCGAGGCCGCGCAGGTCGTCCCACAGTCGAGTGCCCCGGCCGAGCACGATCGGGGCGATCATGACGTGCAAGTCGTCGACCAGGCCGGCGCACAGGAAGTCGCGCGCCGTGCCGACCCCACCGCCGACGCGCACGTCCAGGCCGCCGGCGGCGTCGGTCGCCTCGGCGAGCACCTCGCTGATGGGGCCGCTGCGGAAGTGGAACGTCGTACCGCCCTGCATCGGGATGGACGGACGCGGCGCGCTGTGCGTGAGGACGTAGACGGGGGTGCCGAAGGGCGGCTCGTCGCCCCACCAGCCCTTCCAGTCCGGATCGTCGGGGAACGAGTGCAGGCCGAACATGGCCGCGCCCATGATCTCAGCGCCGATGCCCTCGAAGTGCGCGGCGGCGTAGGAGTCGTCCACGCCGGTGGTGCCGGTGCCAGTGGTGTCGCCGAAGACGCGTTCGCGGAACGTGCAGGTCGCGGCATAAGCGGCCGTGAGCCGCCCCCAGTCCTCACCCATCGGGTTCTCGGGAGTCTGGTCGGTCGTCGAGGAGTACCCGTCGAGGGAGGAGAACAGGTCGATGCGAACGCGGGTCATGTCAGGTGTCCTTCGGTGCGGTACGGGACAGGTGGATGCCGAGCCGGTCGGCATGGCGTTCTGCGGGAGTGCGTTGCTCGCCGAGCCACAGGTGCAGGACGTCGAGGGCGCCCGGCCGCAGGCTCACGGTGCGGACCCGTCCGTGCTTCTCCGACGTGACCAGTCCCGCGCTCTCGAGGACACCCAGGTGCTGCATGAGCGACGGCAGCGCCATCGGGAACGGCGCCGCCAGCTCGGACACGACGGCTGGGGACTTCGCCAGCCGCTCTACGACGGCCCGGCGAGTCGGATCCGCGAGAGCGCGGAGCACCGCGTCGAGCTCCTCGTAATACTTAGGCACATGCCTAACTATTGCGGAAGGGCGGGCCCTTCGTCAACAGGCTCACCTCGTGATCCACTACCAGGCACACCCCGTCTGCCCATCTAAGGGAAACCTTACCTGACTGTGTAGGGTCCGGCAGGTGTCCCTCTCGCCCGTCTCCGGCCAGCCCAGCCGTGTGCTGCCCGTGGGATTTGCGGCGGGGCTGTCACGCTTTGGGGAGCGCGCTGCGCTGATCAGCGGCAACGGCACGACGACGTACGCCGAGCTCGCCGAGCGCGTCGCGTGGGCTGCCAGCACGATCGGGCCGGCGCGCCGCCTGGTGCGCGTCGAGCTCGGGCCCGATGTGGCCAGCCTCGCGGCGTACGTGGCCTGTCTGGCAGAAGGTCATCCCGTACTCCTCGCCGCACCGGGCTCGACACCGGACCCGCGCTACCCGGCCGATGTGTCGGTCCGGGGCGGCGCGATCGATGTGCACCGGGCTGAAGCCGCCCACCCCCTCCACCCGGAGCTGGCGCTGCTCATGAGCACCTCCGGCTCGACGGGCTCTCCCAAGCTGGTGCGGCTGTCGCGGGACAACGTGCAGGCGAACGCTCAGGCCATCGCACAGGTGCTCGCCATCCGGCCGTGCGACCGGGCCGTCACCAGCCTGCCGCTGCACTACTGCTTCGGACTGTCGGTGCTGCACAGCCATCTGCTGTCGGGTGCTGCGATGGTGCTCACCGATCTGTCGGTGGCGGAGCCGTGCTTCTGGGACCTCGCGGCCGCGGCGGGCGTCACGACGCTTGCCGGGGTGCCGCACACGTTCGCCCTTCTCGAGCGCAACGGCTTCGCGGATCGGGAGCTCCCGTCGTTGCGGTCAGTGCTGCAGGCCGGTGGGCGACTGGCACCTGACAAGGTCCGGCACTGGGCGCAGGTCGGGCAGCGCCACGGCTGGGACCTGCATGTGATGTACGGGCAGACGGAGGCCACCGCGCGGATGGCCGTGCTGCCACCGGACCTCGCGCAGACGCACCCGGAGTACATCGGCCGCGCCATCCCCGGTGGCGCCTTCGCACTGGAGCCCTGTCCGGAGGCCGATGAGCCCGACGTCGGCGAGCTCGTCTACACCGGCCCCAACGTCATGTTCGGGTACGCGGAGGATTCCGAGGACCTCGCCCTCGGGCGAACCGTGCAGGAGCTGCGCACCGGCGACCTCGCCCGGATCGATGACGACGGGCTGGTGCAGATCGTCGGACGGCGCAGCCGCTTCCTGAAGGTGTTCGGCCAGCGCCTGGATCTCGAGCACCTCGAACGACAGCTCGGGTCGGGCGGCCTGGCTCTGCACGGTGACGACGACGTCCTACGGGTCGCGGCCGAGGCTCCCGTCGACACGGCCATCCTGCAGCAACGACTAGCCTCCCTCACCGGGCTCCCGCGACGGTGCATCCACGTCACGGTTGTCGAGGCGTTGCCGCGCACCGCGGCAGGCAAGGTCGACGGCCATGCGCTCAGGCTCTTGTCGACGACGGCCGACCCTGTCGCCCCGACGTCGGTCCGCGAGGTGGTCGCCAGTGTGCTGTCCCTGCCTCTCGATCAGGTGACCCAGGACAGCACCTTCGTCGGCCTCGGGGGTGACTCGCTGTCCTATGTGGAAGCCGCGATACACCTGGAAGTGCTGCTTCCGGACCTCCCTCCCGACTGGCACCTGCGCCGGCTGGACTCGCTCGCCTCCCAGCCGACCGCACGTCGACGGGGCACCCGACACGGGACCGATACCTCGGTGCTCCTGCGCGCACTGGCGACGCTCCTGATCGTCGCCCATCACAGTGAGGTGGTGAAGCTCCTCGGCGGCGCGCACCTGCTGCTGGGTGTCGCCGGCTACAACTTCGCGCGCTTCCAGCTCACACCCGCGGTACGGCGGCAGCGCGTACGCCGATCGGCCGCTCCCTCGGGCGGGTCGTCGTGCCGAGCGTCGTCGCCATCGGCGTGTCGACGCTGCTGCTCGGCCGGTACGACCTCTCACACCTGCTTCTCGTGCACGACCTCGTCAGCACGCGAGGGTTCCGCCACTTCTGGTTCGTCGAGGTCTTCGTCCAGCTCCTCGCCATCGCGACGGTGCTGCTGGCCGTGCCGGCGCTCGACCGGGCTGAACGACGCGCCCCACTAGCGTTTCCCGTTGTCCTGCTCGGACTCGGACTGGCACTACGGTTCGACTTCTTCCCAACACCACCCGCTGACCGGCTCTATGCGCCGTACGCCCTCGCCTGGCTGTTCCTGTGGGGATGGGCCGGTCAGCGCGCTCGGCACGGGTGGCACCGTGCCGGCCTCACCGCCGCCCTCGCCGGCGGGCTCGTCGGATTCTTCCCCGAGCAGCCAGGACGCACGCTGCTGGTTGGTGCCTGCCTCACCGTGCTGGCCTGGGCTCCGCGGCTGCCCGCGTCGGCGCTGGTCCGGCGACTCGCAACCCTGATCGCCGCATCCTCCCTGCACACCTACCTGCTGAGCTTCCTCGTGCTGGCACTGATGCCGGGACCGCCCCTGCTCGGGTTCGTCGCCTGCCTTCTCACCGGGCACGCCTTCCGCGCGGCCGACCACCGCGTGCGCAAGCGCGCGACGGGAGGGAGACTGCTGTCCAGCCGCACCGGCTGAGGGGGACCGCGATGATCGTCGACTGCGCCCACTACCGCGATGGGGTTCGCCAGCACGAGGGCCCGCTCCCGCTCGAAGAAGCAGCCGCGCGCTGTGGCGAAGGCGGCTTTGTCTGGCTCGGGATGTTCGAGCCGCCGGCGGAGGAGCTGGCCAAGGTCCAAGCTGCCTTCGGGTTGCACGAGCTCGCCATCGAGGACGCACAGAGCTTTCACCTGCGGCCGAAGGCCGAGCACTACGAGTCCGGCATCTACTTCGTCATCCTGCGCACAGCCCGCTACCTCGATGACACCGAAGAGGTCGAGTTCGGTGAGATCAGCGTCTTCCTCGGTCCGAACTTCGTGATCACGGTCCGCCAAGGAGCCGCCAGCGACCTGCATGGCGGGCGGCTTCGTCTCGAGCGGCACCCCGAGCTGCTCGCGACCGGAAGCGGCTCCGTCCTCTGGGCGGTCGTCGACTGCGTCATCGACGGTTACGCACCGGTCGTCGAAGGACTCGAGCGCGACATCGAGGAGGTCGAGGCGACCGTCTTCTCGGGTGCGCCCGCGCCGATCGAACGGATCTACCTGCTGCGCCGCGAGGTCACTGACTTCTACCGAGCCGTGCACCCCTTGCTCGCCCCGTTCGACCTCCTGCTCAGGCGCGGCGGGTACGCCGATCTGATCAAGGGCGAGCTGCTGCCGTACTTCCGCGACATCCAGGATCACCTGCGGCTCGTCAACGAGGAGGTGGCGGCCCAGCGCGACCTGCTGACGACGGTGTTGGAGGCGAACCTCGCGCTGATCTCCGTCGAGCAGACCCGGATCAGCCTGACGCAGACAGATGCGATGAGGCAGCTGACGGTCATCGCGACGGTCTTCCTGCCGCTGTCTTTCGTCCTCGGGTTCTTCGGCCAGAACTTCACCTGGCTGGTCACGAACATCAAGTCGTTCGCGGCCTTTGCAGGACTCGGCTTGGGCGGCCTGGTCCTTCCCTGCGTCGCGCTGGGGATCTGGCTGCGACGGGGCTCGCACCAGCGCTGAGCGGCAGCTGGCTCGCTACGTGGCCTTTAAGCGGGAGATGGAACCACGAAGCGACGTGGCGAGCTCGCTCAGCTGAGCCGCAGCTGAGGCCGACTGGCGCGAGCCGACGGCGTACTGCCGCGAGACGTCCGACACTTGCGTCATCGCCGAGACGACCTGCTCCGAGGCGGACCGCTGCTGCTGCGTGGCAATCGAGATCTCCTTGGCCGCGGACGTCGTCTCGTCCACCATGCCGGAGATCCGCTCGAGGGCGTCGACGA
Source organism: Mycobacteriales bacterium (assembly GCA_046262855.1). Lineage (GTDB taxonomy): Bacteria > Actinomycetota > Actinomycetes > Mycobacteriales > SCTD01 > RYN-111. The sequence goes on from JBHEMB010000571.1 coordinate 5,459, forward strand.
CGCCGCGTGCCAGCAGCGTGCCCTGCTTGACCTCCTTCGCGCCCTCCTCGGTCGCGATGATCGTCGAGTTGGTCTCGGCCTGGATCTCCCCGATGATCGCTTGGATCTGGCTGGCCGACTCCTGCGACCGCTCCGCGAGCTTGCGGACCTCGGAGGCGACGACGGCGAAGCCGCGGCCGTGCTCGCCGGCGCGGGCTGCCTCGATGGCGGCGTTGAGGGCGAGCAGGTTCGTCTGGTCGGCGAGGTCGTCGATGACGTCGAGGATCCGGCCGATCTCCTGCGACTTCTCTCCCAGTGACAAGGCGCGCGACGCGATGCCGTCGACGCGCTCGGCGATGGTCTGCATGGAGGTCACCGAGGCCGACACCGCGGTCCGACCGACGTCGGCGTGCCGCAGCGTCTCCGCCGCGTAGCGGGCAACCGACTCGCTGGTCTCGGCGATCTGCGCCGCCGTCGCGGCCAGCTCCTCGATGGTGCTCGTGGTCTCGGAGACGGCCGACGACTGCTGCGTGGCCGACGCTGCGTGCTCCTCCGCTGTCGCCAGCAGCTCGCCGGCTGACGCGACGATCTGCTCGCCGC
>JBHEMB010000572.1:0-4322 GCA_046262855.1 Mycobacteriales bacterium
CGACGCCTACCTCGCAACCTGAGGACCACGGGCGGCGGGGCCGACCCGGCGTCATGTCAGCCGGCGCTGACGGTCTGCACGATCCTCGAGCGCTGCAGCGGCTCCTCGTAGGTCCGCAGGCCCGCGGCTATCGACGCGGCGCATACGCTCGCCACCGGTACGGCGATCACCAGGGGGACCCACCAGGCCGACGCGGCGGCGCTGGCCTCGAGGATGCCTCCGACCAGAGCCGCCGGGCCGGCCAGCTTGATGCTGGCGAGCACCAGCGCCCCCGGCGGTGCGACGGCGTCCCGAGGGCCGTTGAGGTCGGCCCGGTGCGGGCGGCGCAGGGCGGACGACAGGCACAGGGCCACCACGAGGATGGCGCACGTCGTGGTGCTCGCCACGATCGCGACGATCTCCGTCAGGGTCGGGGTGCCCTGGGCCCGCAGCGCCCCGAGAGCTGCGGCGAGCACGGACCCGAACAGGACGGCTTCGGCCGTCACGCGGGTCTTGGCGCGCGCGACGAGTGCGGGGCGGTGGGGGAGCGAGGCCAGCCAGACCGCTCCCGTCGCGTCCAGGCAGAACGCGTTGAACCCGAACAGCAGCCCGCCGCCCGAGGCGACCAGTCCCGGCAGGAAGACGAGCGAGCGCTAGGGCAGCCGGACGCCGGAAGCGGCGAGCCCCGGCAGCACACCGAGGACGAGCGCACCGCGACGCAGCGCGGGAGCCCGCCAGACGCTGGCGCGGTCGGTTGCGAGGAGTGCTCGGTAGTCGTTACGAGGCATCCGTCGGCGGCGGTGCGCCCGCGACGAGCGTGCGCCGGCGCGGTCCTGCGGCACCCGCACAGCCCACCGGCACAGTCGCGAGCCGGCGTACAGAGCCGCGACGGCAACGCCGACGAGCAGCGCGAGGCCCGGCAGCCAGGTGCTGAGGTCTCCCTGTGCGCCGGCGCTGAGGGAGCGGATCAGCCACGGCGCGTAGGAGCTGTCGACGACGTCGTTGCCATGGCCGCTGCGCACGATGACGACGCCGGCCACGGCGGTGAGGACCAACGTGGTGCGGAGCGCCAAGCGGCCGCGTGCCGTGCAGCGCAGGCCCACGGCCGCCCATGCCAGGGCTTGGCCCACGGCTGTTGCGGCGACGACGAAGCAGCCGGTGGTCAGCAGCGCCTGGCCCAGGTAGGGCTTGCCCACACTGAGGAAGCCGGTCTCCGCAGTGAGCACCAGCAGCTGCACGACCCAGACGAGGTTGAGCGGGGTCAGCACGAGCGATGACAGGAACTGGGTGCCGGGCCGGAGGGGATAGGCCACCAGCTGGTCGTTCGGGAACAGCTCGGTGGCGGCGGAGCTCGTGAGAGGCGCGATGACGGCGAGCGCGCCGAAGCCGAGGAAGGCGGCGGGGGCGGCTTCGACGGCGGCCACGAGTGCATAGGGCTCGACGCCGTTGCGGGCGGAGAGCACGAGCAGGGCCAGCAGCGGGACGAGAGCCAGCAGGGCCAGCATGCCGAAGCGGACGGCGGTCGAGCGGACCAGCGACCAGCGCAACGCGACGAGGGCCCGGACCTGCGACCAGGCCGTCACGAGATGAGGGTCCGGTAGCGCTCCCGACCGGCCTCGCCGACGAGCTCGGCCGCAGGGGACGCACCGACGACGCGGCCGCGCTTGAGCACCACGGCCTCGTCGCAGGCATCGACGGCCAGGTGCAGCAGGTGGGTGCTGACGAGCACGGCGGTACCGGTGTCGCGCAGCTCGCGGATCACCTGCATGGTGGCCTCGACCCCGACCGGGTCCACCCCGTCGAAGGGCTCGTCGAGCAGCAGCACGCGCGGCTCGTGGAACGCCGCGAGCAGCACCGACATCCGCCGGCCCATCCCGTGCGAGAACCCGGCAGTGATGCGGTCCGCGGCCTCACTCAGCTCGAAGCGGTCGAGCAGGTCGGTCGCCCGGTCCTCCCACCCCGGCGGCATGCCCCTGAGCCGGGCGGCGAGCTGGAGGTGCTCCCACGGTGTCGCCCGAGGGATCAGGCCGCCGACATCGGGGCAGTAGCCGACTTCGGCCCGTACGGCGGAAGGGTCGGTCGAGGCGTCGATGCCGGCCACGACGACGCGACCGGCCGTCGGCGGCAGCACGCCCGCGAGCACGCGCATGGTCGTGGACTTGCCCGCGCCGTTGCGTCCGACGAGGGCCACCGAGGTGCCGGCGCCGGCGGACAGGTCGAAGCCGTCCACGGCCCGGACCTCGCCGAAGTCCACGAGCAGCCCCTGGACCTGGAGCACGGGTTCCACATGACTTCTTCGGCGCACGGGGGGCCCGGCTTCAGTCAGCGGCACCGCCCGCGTAGAGCGCGTCGACGTCCTTCGCGAACTCCTTCATGACGACGGCGCGCTTGAGCTTCAGTGACGGGGTGAGCTGGCCGCCCTCCTCGGTCCAGTCGACCGGGAGGATCGTGAACTTGCGGATGGCCTCCGCCTTGGACACCGCCTTGTTGGCGTCGTCGACGGCGCTCTGGATCTCGGCGATCAGGTCGGGGTCGTCCACCAGCGAGGCGACCTCGGCACTCTTTCCCTTGGCCGTGGCCCACGGCCCGACCGCTTCGGCATCGAGGGTGACGAGGCAGGCTATGAAGGGCTGCTGGTCCCCGACGACCAGGCACTGGCTGACCAGCGGATGGGCCCGCAGCCGGTCCTCGAGCACGGCGGGTGCGACGTTCTTCCCCCCGGCCGTGACGATGAGCTCCTTCTTGCGGCCGGTGATCTTGAGGAACCCGTCGTCGTCGATCTCGCCGATGTCCCCGGAGTGGAACCAGCCGTCGATGACGGTTTCCTTCGTGGCCTGCTCGTTGTGCCAGTACCCCTGCAGGACGTGCTCGCCCTTCATGAGGATCTCGCCGTCGTCGGCGATCCGGACCGCGCAGCCAGGGGAGGGCCGGCCGACGGTCCCGATCTTGATGTGGGCGGGTGTGTTCACGGAGCCGGCGGCGGTGGTCTCCGTGAGGCCGTAGCCCTCGAGGATCGTCACGCCGATGCCACGGAAGAAGTGACCGAGCCGGGCACCGAGGGGCGCGCCGCCGGAGACGGCCCAGGCGACCTTGCCGCCCATGGCAGCACGCAGCTTGGAGTAGACGAGCTTGTCGAACAGGCCGTGCTGCACCTTCAGGGGCAGCCCGACGGAGCCCTTCTCCAGGGCCTCGGAGTACTGGATCGCGACCTTCTCGGCGGCGTCGAAGATCTTGCCCTTGCCGTCGGCGTGCGCCTTCTGCTTGGCGGTGTTGTAGACCTTCTCGAACACCCGGGGCACCGACAGGATGAAGGTCGGCTGGAACGTCCCGAAGTCGGCGAGCAGGTTCTTGATGTCGGCGGTGTGGCCCATCCGAGCGCCGGTCTCGACGCTGGCTACCTGGATCAGCCGGGCGAAGACGTGCGCCAGCGGGAGGAACAGCAGCGTCGAGCCCTCGGAGTTGAACAGCTCGGGAAGCACGGCACTCGCAGAGCGCCCCGTGCCGAGCAGGTTGGCATGGCTGAGCTCGACGCCCTTGGGCCGGCCGGTCGTGCCGGAGGTGTAGATGATGGTCGCGAGGCTCTTGGTCGACAGCGTCGCGCGGCGCGCGTCGAGCTCGGTGTCGGGCACGTCGCGACCGGCGGCCGCGAGCTCCTCGAGGCCGCCTGCGTCGATCTGCCACGCGTGCATGAGATCGGGGAGCTGGCTGCGCACGCTCTCGAACGTCTTCTGGTGCGCCGCGCTCTCGAGGATGACCGCGACGGCACCGGAGTCGCCGAGGTTCCACTGCACCTGCTCCGCGGAGCTGGTCTCGTAGATCGGGACGGTGACGGCACCAGCGGTCCAGATCGCGTAGTCGCAGAGCGTCCACTCGTAGCGCGTCTTGCTCATCAGGCCGACCCGGTCGCCCGGCTTGACTCCGCTCGTGATCAGACCGGCGGCAAGCGCGCGCACCTCGGTGGCGAACTCCTTGGCCGTGACAGGCGCCCAGCGGCCGTCGACCTTGCGCGTGAAGACGACGTCGTCGGGACCCGACTCCGCGTGCCGGGTGACGGCGTCCACGAGGCAGGCGCCCTCGTCGACCTCGATGACCTGGGGGGTGGAGTACTCGCGCACCGGTGATCTCCTGGTGGTCTGGATCCTGACTGCAACCTAGCGCGGTGACAGGAGTCACTCACCCGGTTGGGGTCAAGGACCTTCGGCCATCTGCCGACACGCTTCTTGTGGGACCTGACGTGACCGCGCCCGGAACCCGCACGGCCTGCCCGTCGTGCGGCGCTCGGCTACGCCCCGAGGCGACGTTCTGCGGCCAGTGCTACACCGACTTCCGCCCGCCGCCTCCGG
>JBHEMB010000573.1:0-20259 GCA_046262855.1 Mycobacteriales bacterium
AGTACGTCGAGGCCTACGAGCTGCTCACCGGGTCCTCGTTCGACTCCTACCTGCGCGGGTGACCTCCGCCCCGCCCGTCCCCGACGATCTTCGTCAGCTGGCGCGAGCTCTGCGCGGTGGCCGGCACGCCGGCGAAAGCCCGGACCCTCGTCACGGCGGCTTAGGCGAGCCGGACGGCGTAGTCCTCGATGACCGGGTTGGCCAGCAGGGTGTCCGCGATCTTGGTCGCCTGCTCGAGAGCCGCATCCGCGTCGGGTGCCTCGAGGGAGAGCTCGACGTGCCGGCCGATCCGCAGCGCCACCGGCGGCGGGAAGCCGAGGTTCGGCAGAGCGTTGGCGACCGCCTGCCCCTGCGGGTCGAGGATCTCCGGCTTGAGCATGACGTCGACGACGATCTTGTGCACGGCCACGGCGTGAGCCTACCGAGTGCGGCAACCCCCATCGACGTACGCCGGATTGCTTGCCTGACCCCGCTGGAACCGCCAGCTGACGAAGATCGCCGCGGAAGGGCCGCGCAGTGACGAAGATCGCCGCGCTGCGGGAGGTACCGACGTGGCGCACCCGGTCGAGGCCGCCGCCCCCGGTAGGCTTGCCCAAGTGAGAATTGGTGTCGTCACCTTCCCGGGCTCGCTCGACGATCGCGACGCGCAGCGCGCCGCGCGGCTCGCAGGGGCGGAGGCCGTTCCGCTCTGGCACGCCGATCCCGACCTGCACGGTGTCGACGCCGTCGTCCTTCCCGGCGGCTTCTCCTACGGCGACTACCTGCGCTGCGGGGCCATCGCTCGCTTCGCGAAGGTGATGGACACGATCGTGGAGAAGGCCCGTGAGGGACTGCCGGTCCTCGGCATCTGCAACGGCTTCCAGGTGCTCTGCGAGAGCCACCTGCTGCCTGGCGCGCTGACCCGCAACCAGAACCTGCACTTCATCCACCGCGACCAGCCGCTCCGGATCGCCAACAACCGCACCGCATGGACGAGCGGCTACGACGACGGGCAGGTCATCACGATCCCCGTCAAGAACGGTGAGGGCTGCTACGTCGCCGACCCGACGACGTTGGACATGCTCGAGGGCGAGGGGCGCGTCGTCGCCTACTACCAAGGCAATCCCAACGGCTCCCTGAGGGACATCGCCGGCATCACCAACGAGCGCGGCAACGTCGTCGGGATCATGCCGCACCCTGAGCACGCCATCGAAGACCTCACCGGCCCCGGAACCGACGGCCTGGGCTTCTTCACCTCCGTCTTGAAGGTGCTCGTCAAGTGATCGACACCGTCAAGAACGCGCAGGCGACCGCCGACGAAGCGATGCCGTACGCGGACCTCGGGCTCAAGGACGACGAGTACGCCAGCATCCGGGAGATCCTCGGCCGCCGGCCCACGGCATCGGAGCTGGCGATGTACTCGATCATGTGGAGCGAGCACTGCTCCTACAAGAGCAGCAAGGTCCACCTGAAGCAGTTCGCCAGCATCCCCAAGGGATACCGGTTGCTGGTCGGTATGGGCGAGAACGCCGGCGTCGTCGACGTCGGCGAGGGCCTGGCGGTGACCTTCAAGGTCGAGTCGCACAACCACCCGTCGTACGTCGAGCCGTACCAGGGGGCCGCGACCGGCATCGGCGGGATCGTCCGCGACATCCTCACCATGGGCGCGCGCCCGATCCTCGTGATGGACCCGCTCCGCTTCGGCGACGCCGACCACCCCGACACCAGGCGCGTCCTGCCGGGCATCGTGGCCGGCATCGGCGGCTACGGGAACTGCCTCGGCCTGCCCAACGTGGGCGGCGAGGTCGTCTTCGACCCGTCCTACCAGGGCAACCCGCTCGTCAACGCCCTCTGCCTCGGCGTCATGCCTGTCGAGCGGATCCAGCTGAGTGCCGCAAGGGGCGTCGGCAACGTCGTGGTGCTGCTCGGCGCCAAGACCGGTCGCGACGGCATCGGCGGGGTCAGTGTCCTGGCGAGCGCGACCTTCGAGGAGGACGGCCCGGCCAACCGCCCTGCGGTCCAGGTGGGTGACCCCTTCACCGAGAAGCTGCTCATCGAGGCCTGCCTCGAGATCTTCGACGCCAAGCTGGTCGAGGGCATCCAGGACCTCGGCGGCGCCGGTCTCACCTGTGCCCTCACCGAGACCTCCGCCGCCGGCAAGTCGGGCATGGTCGCGCACCTCGACCGGGTCCCGCTGCGTGAGGCCACGATGGACCCGACGGAGATCCTCGCAAGCGAGTCGCAGGAGCGGATGCTCGCGATCGTCACACCCGCGAACCTGCCGAAAGTTCTTGCCATCGCGCAGAAGTGGGGCGTCATCGCGACGGCGATCGGTGAGGTCGTCGAGGGTGACCGGCTGCAGATCCTGTGGCACGGCGAGCCCGTCGTCGACGTCGTCCCCGGTTCGCTGGCCGACGACGGTCCCGTCTACCACCGGCCGATGGCCCGCCCCGCCGACCTCGACGCGCTCCAGGGCAGTGCGCTCCCGTCGTACCCGGAAGCCACCAAGGACCTGCTGCTGCAGATGGTGGCCAGCCCCAACCTGTGCAGCCGGCGCTGGGTCGTCGAGCAGTACGACCGCATCGTCCTGGGCAACTCGGTGCTCGCGTGGCCCGAGGACGCCGGCGTGGTCCGGCTGTCCGAGGAGACCGGGCTGGGCATTGCGCTGGCCACCGACGGCAACGGCCGCTACACGCGGCTCGACCCGTTCACCGGCGCGCAGCTGGCGCTGGCAGAGGCCTACCGCAACGTCGCGGCCACCGGTGCCGTCCCGATCGCCGTCACGAACTGCCTCAACTTCGGCAGTCCCGAGGACCCCGAGGTGATGTGGCAGTTCGCCGAGGCCACCAGGGGCCTCGCCGAGGCGTGCGCGTTCCTCGAGACGCCTGTCACCGGCGGCAACGTGAGCTTCTACAACTCGACCGCCGGTACGCCGATCAACCCGACCCCGGTGGTCGGGGTGCTCGGCCTGTTCGACGACGTCGCCCGCCGTACGCCTATGGGCTTCCAGACCGAGGGCGCGACGCTGCTGCTGCTCGGCGACACGGCCGATGAGCTAGGCGGCTCGGAATGGGCCTGGGCCATGCACCAGCACCTGGGGGGTCTGCCACCCCGCGTCGACCTCGCCAGGGAGAAGCTGCTCGCCGAGGTCCTGGTCGCGGGCTCTCGTGACGGGATGCTCGACAGCGCCCATGACGTGAGCGACGGCGGGCTCGCGCAGGCGCTCGTCGAGAGCTGCCTCGACAAGGGCATCGGTGCCCGGGTCGTGCTGCCGTCGAGCCTCACCCCCTTCGTCCAGCTGTTCTCCGAGTCGGCGGGACGTGCGCTCGTCTCCGTGCCGCGCTCGGAGGAGCTGCGCTTCACCGAGATGTGCAGCGCTCGCGGGTTGCCCTGCACGCGCATCGGCGTCACTGACGGCACCAGCCTGGACGTGCAGGACGTGCTGACGGTGTCGCTCGACGAGCTGCGGGTGGCCTACGAGTCGACGCTGCCGAGCCTCTTCGGCCCCCTCGCCGGCGCGACCGCCACCGCCCCAGCCGTCCCGGCGGTCTCGTAACGTCCGAGCACGAGGCGGGCAGCCGCAAGGAGGCCGGGAGTGGCGACGTCGTACGCCGACCTCTCGAGGGCGCTGCTGGCTCAGTACGCCGTGCTGGTGACCGCGCTCGCGACCCTCGATCCTGCCGGTCCGACGGACTGCGAGGGCTGGACGCTCGAGGACCTCGAGACCCACATCGCCATCACAGCAAGGGGTCTGGCCCGGATAGCCAGCAAGGACACGCCCGGCCCCGCCGACGGCGGCGGAGTCGCGGAGTGGGCAGCGAAGCTGCCCGCGATCGCCGAGCAGATGGACGCCGGTGCCAAGGGTGAGCGGCTGAAGCTCGCCGACCAGGTCCCGCTCGTGGAGGCTGCCCTCGAGCAGCCGGGGGACAAGGTGGTCGAGCAGCTGACCGGGCGGCACACGCTGCGCGACGCGACGGCCTTCCGGCTGGTCGAGGCGGTCGTGCACGGCCTGGACGCCGGCGTCGCGCCGGACCGCAAGGCCCTGAAGGTCGTCGTCAAGGAGCTCGCGGAGGCGGTGGCCCTGCGGTACCCGGGCATGTCGGTCGAGGTCCGCATCCCGCCGCACGCCGCCGTGCAGTGCGTGGCGGGGCCGCGGCACACCCGTGGGACACCGCCGAACGTCGTGGAGACCGATGGGGTCAGCTTCGTCCGGCTGGTCGCTGGGCGGGAGCGCTGGGCGGATCTCGTCGCCGACGGCCGCGTCCGCGCGAGCGGTGAGAGGTCCGACCTGAGTGGTCTGCTGCCGCTGCTCGGCTGAGCCTCTCGTACGCTCGCCGCGTGGCCGACCGTGAGCTCTGCGTCCGGGTCGTCGACCCGGCGCTGGACCTCGACGCGCCGATGTGGGGAGACGCTGCGGAGGGCTGGGTCCCGCCCGCGTGGGACTGGGTGGGCACGCTCGCGGCGGCGGGGGTGCCGTACCTGGCCGGGCCTGATGCCTCCTCCGACGACGGCAAGGGACTGCTCCTGCTGCCCGACCCGGACGCGGTGGACCACAGCCCCACCGCCGGCCGCCCGCTGCTGACCGGTGCGCCGCCGGCTGCTCCGCAGGACCGACTGCGGGTGCTGGCCGAGGCGCTCGGCGCGCTGGTGGTCCCTGACCTGCGGGGCGTGCTGCTGCTTCGGCTGGATGACCCGGGCGCGGCGGTGAAGTGCCACCTGGACAGCTGGGCGCACGGCCCGGTGAGCGCCGACGCCTGGGAAGCGCTGTGGCAGACCGTCGGCGACGGGACCGTCAGCGTCTTCTGCTGCACGGGCTGGGTGGATGGCTCGGGCAACGTCCGGCCCAGTCGGGAGGCGGTGCCCGACGAGTGGGCCGTCCTCGATGACGCCGTGGCGCGCGGGGTCGCTGAGCTCGAGTGCCACGGGCACACGCACATGGACCCTGACACCGCTGCCTGGGCAGCGGACCCGGCGCGTCATGAGGACGTGCGGTGGTACCGCGAGCTGTGGCCTCCCCGGTCGCGGGACGAGCCGCCGCAGCAGGCGCAGGCTGCCCGGCTGCAGCAGTGGCAGGAGCTGTCGGGCGCGTCAGGGACGACGCTTGTCGCCCCGGGCGAGTGCTGGGGCACGGCGACTGTGCAGGCGGCCAGGTCACGCGGGTTCCGGTTGATGAACTCCTGGGGCGTCTGCCGCCTCGACCTCCCGGTGCCGACCTGGTCCCGCCAGGTGGGGTCGCCCTACCTGGACGAGGTCGACCCCGCATGGGCGGCCAGCGAGCTGCCGACCGTCGGCTACTGGCACGACCGCGACATGGCGCTGCACGGACCGGCCTGGTGCGTCGACAACCTCGCGGCCTGGCGGGAGGCGGGGATGACGAGGCTGTGGCCCTTCAGCCGACTCGCTGCTGCATACGCGTCGGCGCCCGTGGCGACGCTCGGCAGCCGAGGGGTCGAGGTGCGCTCAGCCACGGCTGTGCCGGTGCGGGTCATCACCGGCTGAGAGCTTGCTGCCGAGCTCGTCACGGGCTGAGCAGCTCCAGCATCGCTCGACCCACCGCCTCGCTGGAGTGCTTCGAGACCGTGCGCTCCCGGCCCACCTGCCCGCGGCGGTCGCACTCCCGCTGGTCGGCGAGGGCGTCCGCGAGCGCCCGGCGCAAGGCATCGGTGTCGCGTGGGCGGACGAGCCATCCGGTCTCGCCGTCCTGCACCACCTCGGGGACACCTCCGACGGTGGTCGCCACGACGCCGCGCCCGCACGCGAGCGCTTCGAGCACAGCCACCGGCTGGCCTTCTTGCAGCGAGGCCAGGGCGACCACGTCCGCGGCGGCGTACCAGTCGGCCACCTCGGCGGTGGGCAGTCGACCGGTCAGGGTCAGCCGGGGTTGTCGCCGGCCGAGCAGCGCCTCGCGCTCGCTGCCGGAGCCGATCAGGACGAGGTCGGCGTCGAGGCCTGCCACCGCGTCCGCGAGCGAGGGCAGCCCCTTGACGGGGTGCAACCGGCCCACCGACAGGACGATCTTGACCTCCGGGTCGAGGCCGAGCCGCTGGCGCGCGGCGGCTCGGTCCTGCGGCCGGTAGCTGGCGGTGTCGACAGGCACCGGCCAGACCCGGACGTCGCGGTGCCGGTCCCGGCGTACCCGCTCCGCCTCCACCTCGTTCACCGCGAGCAGACGGTGCGCGCACCGCGCGGTGAGCGACTTCCACGGCGCGGCGGAGGGCCGTGCCGAGCCGCCGGTGTCGAGTCCGATCACGCGCAGCCCCGCGGCGCGCAGCAAGGGAGCTGCCACGTCGTAGCGGGTCGACTCGTAGTCCTGCACCACGACGACGTCCGGTCGCAGCTGACGCAGGTGCCGAAGGAGCCGGAGCGACAGCGTCGAGGTGATCGGTGCGAGTGGCCACAGCCGCTCCCTCGCCGGCCGGTGCTCGAGCCAGACGAAGCTGCGCAGGGCGCGGTAGAGCGGGGTGACCGGCACGAAGTCGGTGCGGACCCCGGAGGCCAGCTGCACTGCACTACCGGCCTCGCCGAGGGTGCCGTGGACGACCGTGACGTCCGCACCGCCGGACCGCATCGCGCGGGTGAGCGTGATGGTCCACTCGCTGTCGTAATCGCGCAGGTAGCTCTCCCGGCTCAGACCGAGCGGGGTGTACCAGTCCTCGAAGGAGTCCGGCCACATGAGCAGGGCGACCTTCAAGGCAACGGCACCCCGACGGCCGTGAGCAGCTCGCCGACCACCCGGTCGGCCGCGAAGTGCTCCTCCGCGATGCGACGAGCAGCCGCTGCGTGCTCCGCGGGGCGGGCCTCGACCTCCCGCACCGCACGAGCGGCCTCGTCGACGTCGCCGAAGGTCAGCAGCCCTTCGCCGACCGGCAGCCAGTCCGCCAGTCCCGTGTCGCTGCACACCACCGGCCGGCCGCTGGCCAGGTAGGCGAGCGAGCGGTCGTTGAAGGCTCCGGTGCGGGAGCGGACGTAGGCCTGCTTCGCCACTCCCAGCTCGGCCCGCGACGCGCGGACGTACTCGCCGAAGTGCGCAGGGGTCAGGGTCCGCTCGACCGGATCGACGACCTCCCAGCCGAACTCGCGCAGCTGTCGCCTGGGGGCGTCACCGCCGAGCGCCAGCTCCAGGCTCACGGGCACGCGCGAGGGCAGGTCGCGCAACCGCATGTACTCGACGTCCTTCTGCCGGTACTCCTCCAGCCGCCACCAGGCACTGCCATAGGACGACCAGGAGGTGACCGTCGTCCACGGCGCGTCGTCAGGCGTCGGCGTCGAGGGCCACGAGGGGAGGTGGATCGGTGGCCGGGCCGGCACCCAGCTGCGACCGTCGACGGGGGCATCGGCCCGACCTTCGGCGAGGTTCACCGCGTACGTCGCATGGGCGTCATGCGCGTCGACGAAAGCTGTCCATCCCTCGTCACCGTCGGCAAGGCGGATCTGGGTGAAGGGGGCATCGGTATCGATGAGGACCCGACGAGAGGCCCGGCCGAACTCCGGCGCCCACCCGGACCCGCTCACGTCCAGCAGGACCGCGCAGTCCTCGAGAGTGGCCACTGCCTCGTCCCTGGACATGCCGCGGTCCCCGGCGTCGTCGCGGTACCACCAGCGCAGATCCGCCAGCCCGACCTGCTCGAGCGCGCGCTGCAGGTACGCGACGCCGTACGACGGATCCTCCGTCATCCGCTGCTGGCCGACGTCGTAGCACGTCGGCTGCGGCCCTGCCGCCTCGACGAACACGGGCTCGAACCCCAGGTCCCGCAGTCCCAGCAGGTGGTTGAGGAACACCCACGTCATCCCGCCCACCGGATAGCGGATGACATAGCCAGCAACGACAGCAACCGGCCTGCTCACGCGCTGAGGCTAGTGCGATTGGATGAGGGCATGCCCACCGCTCTTGTGACAGGTGCTGCCGGGTTCATCGGCAGCCACCTGGTGGAGCACCTCGTCGGCCAGGGCTGGGATGTCCGGGCGTTCGTGCGCTACAGCTCCCACGACCAGTACGGCGCCCTGGTGCACGCTGCGCCTGGAGTGCTCGACCAGGTCGAGCTGGTGCCGGGGGACCTGCGGGACGCCGACCGCGTCCGGCGGGCCGTGGACGGGGTGGACGCCGTCCTGCACCTCGGTGCCGTGATCGCCATCCCCTACAGCTACGCAGCCCCGCGTGACGTGGTGGAGACGAACGTGCTGGGCACGCTCAACGTCCTCGAGGCAGCCCGGGCGTGCGGCACGCCTCGGGTCGTGCACACCTCGACGTCGGAGGTGTACGGATCGGCGCAGCAGCTGCGGATGGACGAGACGCACCCGTTGCAGGGGCAGTCGCCGTACGCCGCCAGCAAGATCGGCGCGGACAAGGTCGCCGAGTCCTACTGGCGGTCGTTCGAGCTGCCGGTCGTGACGCTGCGGCCCTTCAACACCTTCGGCCCCCGGCAGTCGCCGCGCGCCGTCATCCCGACCATCCTGGGACAGGCCTTGGCCGGCGGGCCCGTGCGGCTCGGGTCGCTCACGCCGACCCGCGACTTCACCTACGTGGCCGACACCGTGGCCGCCTTCGCCCTGGCTGCCACGGCCCCCGATGCGGTGGGGCAAGTCGTGCACCTCGGCACCGGTGTCGAGACGAGCATCGGTGAGCTGGTCGCGATGGCCGGACAGGTGCTGGGGCGCGAGCTCGAGGTGGTCAGCGAGCAGGAGCGGGTGCGGCCGCCGGCCAGCGAGGTGCACCGGCTGCTGTCGGACCCCAGTCACGCACAAGATGTCCTCGGCTGGCAGCCGCGCACCGCGCTGCTCGACGGGCTGACCCGGACCGCGGAGTGGCTGGAGCGCTCGCGGGACTGGTTTCGGCTGCCGGGATACGCGGTCTGATGGACGCGCTGGTCATGGCCGGCGGTCTCGGGACCCGCTTGCAGCCCCTGACGTTTTCGCTGCCCAAGCCGCTGCTTCCCGTCGGTGGCCGGCCGATCCTCGAGGTGCTGCTCCGGCAGCTGCAGCGCGGCGGGTTCTCCCGCGTCTTCGTCAGCGTCGGGCACAAGGGCCACCTCGTCCGCTCGTACCTCAACGAGCTGCGGCTGGACGGCGTCGAGGTGGCCTGCCTCAGTGAGGAGACGCCGCTGGGCACCGCAGGGGCGCTCCGTCTGCTGCCGGACGACGTCGGCCAGCTGTTCGTCGTCAACGGCGACATCCTCAGCGAGAGCGACCACGCGGCTGTCCTGCGCGCGCACGAGGCGGCCGGCCTGTCGATGACGGTCGTCGTGCACCACCACGCCGTGCCGCTGCCCTACGGCGTCATCGAGCTCGACGGCGACTTCGTCTCGGGCATCCGGGAGAAGCCGACCCTGCACATGCCGGTGGCGACGGGGATGTACGCCCTCGACGTGCCGCGGGTCCTCCTCGAGCTGCCGGAGGGCCGGTCCGACATGCCGGACCTGGTGCTGGCGCTCGCCGCCCGGCGGCAGGTGCGGGCCCAGATCACGCAGGACTTCTGGACCGATGTCGCAGACCTCGCCGACTACGAGCGGATCGAGCTCGACGGCGAGCGCTGGGCGCAGCCGTGACGGCACCGAGCTGGCGGGTGCCGTTGGCCGAGGTGCGGGTCACCGAGGCGCAGCGCACGGCGGTCAACGAGGTGCTCGACTCCGGCTGGTTGTCGATGGGACCTCGGACCCTGCAGTGGGAGGAGGACTTCGCGCAGGTCGCGGGAGCCGACCACGCCGTCGCCTGCTCCAGCGGCACGGGTGCGCTGCTGCTCGCGTTGCAGGTCCTCGGCGTGGGTGCCGGTGACGAGGTGGTCCTCCCGTCGCTCACCTTCGTCGCGGACGCCAACGTCGTGGTGGCCCTCGGGGCGACCCCGGTGCTCGCCGACGTCGTGTCTCCAGAGCTGCCACTGGCTGGTGCGCAGCAGCTGCTCGCCCGGGTGACATCGCGCACCAAGGCGGTCGTCGTCGTGCACTACGCCGGGCACGTCGTCGACGTGCAGCCGTTGCTGGACGCCGGGCTGCGCGTGGTCGAGGACGCCGCGCATGCCGCGGGCCCGGTCGACGGCGCCGGCTGGCTGCCGCTGCTCGGCGACCTCGCCTGCTTCTCCTTCTTCGCCAACAAGAACCTCGCCCTGGGCGAGGGCGGCATGATCACGACGGCGGATCCCGAGCTGGCTGCGCAGCTGCGGCTGCTGCGGTCGCACGGCATGACGAGCGGCACCTGGGACCGGCATCGCGGGCACGCCAGCGACTACGACGTCGTGGCCACCGGCTGGAACCTCAGGACCACGGAGATCGCCTCGGCGATGGGCTCCGCGGCGCTGCCAGACCTCGCGGCTGGCAACGAGCGCCGGCGCTCTCTGCTCGCGTCGTACCGCCAGGCCTTCGGCGGCACCGACGTGCGGATGGCGTTCGAGCAGGACGAGCGGACGGCAGGGCACCTTGCCGTCGCGGTGCTGCCGCCGGGCACTCGCCCCCAGGTCCGGGCCGCGCTCGCGGAGCAGCGGATCCAGTCGTCGTTCCACTATCCCCCGGTGCACCGCTTCTCGGCGTTCTCGGACCTTCCGGTCTCCTTGCCCCAGACGGATGCCGCTGCCGAGCGACTCGTGACACTGCCGCTCCACCCCAGCCTGACGGACGACGAGGTGCTGCTGGTCGCGACGTCCGTCCTGGCCGCCCTGGCCTGACCTGTGACGCTCGCGGTCCTGGCCCCTGTCCTCGGT
Organism: Mycobacteriales bacterium; assembly: GCA_046262855.1. Classification (GTDB taxonomy): domain Bacteria; phylum Actinomycetota; class Actinomycetes; order Mycobacteriales; family SCTD01; genus RYN-111. The sequence continues at coordinate 10,667 of JBHEMB010000573.1, forward strand.
GCGCCGTCGGAGACCTTCGTACGGCGGCACGTGGACCAGCTGGCGCCAGGCCGGACCGTCGTCGTCGCCCGGCGCACAGCGACGGACGCGACGGAGCCGCTCCCCGACGTTCCGGTCCTGCTGCTCGACCCGCTGGCCGACTCGTGGGGCGGCCCGGTCGAGGTGCAGGCGGTGCTGTCCTTCTTCGACGAGCACGGCGTCTCGACCGTGCTCGGCGAGTTCCTCGATGTGTGGCTGCCCCTGGTCGAGCCGCTGCGGGGCTCCGGGCGTGACGTGTGGGTGCACGGCCACGGGTACGACCTGTCGTCACGGCTGCGAGAGCCGTGGTGGGTCGAGCAGTACGCCGCCCTTGCCTCGGCCACGGGACTTCTCGTCCCGACGGCGCTGGCCGCGGGTCGGCTGGCAGCCATCGGTCTGCCGGCGCACGTCGTGCCGTACGGCGTCGACGTCCCGGAGCGACCGGAGGCGCGCGACCCGGCCGGATGCACCGTGGCGGTCGTGGGACGGCTGGTCCCGAAGAAGGCGCCGCACCTGACTGCGGCAGCGTTCACGCAGGCGGCGGCGGCCCGCACGGACATGCGTCTCGAGGTCGTCGGCGAGGGCCCGCTCGAGGGAGCCGTGCGGGCTGCGTCGGGTGAGGCGGTGCGGCTGCACGGCGCCCGGCCGCCAGGGTTCGTACAGGCACTCCTGCGGCGGGCCGACGTCTTCGCTCAGCACAGCGTCGTGGACCCGGAGACCGGCGACGAGGAGGGCATGCCGATCGCCATCCTCGAGGCGATGGCTGCGGCGCTGCCGGTCGTGTCCACCTGGCACGCCGGGATCCCCGAGGAGGTGGTGCACGGCGAGACCGGACTCCTGGTGCAGGAGGGCGACGTCGGTGCCATGGCCGAGGGCCTGGGGAGGCTGGCCGACGTTCCCGAGCTCCGCAAGGCGATGGGACTCGCCGGCTGGGAGCGAGCGCGGGAGCGGTTCGACTGGGCGGACAACCGCCGGCGACTCAGGACCCTGCTCCAGCTAGAGAGCTGACAGCAGCTGCTCGCACACGACCCGCCCGTCGAAGTGCTCCTCGACGACGCGGCGTGCGGCGGTGCCGTGCCGCTGCGGGTCGTCGAGCACGGCCTCCAGCGCCGCCGCCGCCTCCTCGACGGTGCGGTACGCCAGCAGCCCCTCGCCCGCCGGGAGCCAGTCGGTCCACCCCGTGTCCTGCACCACGACGGGACGACCGCTCGCGAGGTAGAGGCAGCTGCGCTCGCTGAACCAACCGGACCGGGCGCTGACGTAGCCGTCCTTGGCCACCCCGATCTCGCCGGCCGAGCCGGCCAGCCAGTCCCGGTAGGACGCCGTCGACGCGGTGACGGGCGTCGGGTCCTCGACCGCCCACCCGTGCGCCGAGAGCAGGGCGGCGCCCTCCTGATGGCCGCTGCCGCCACCCAGGGCCAGGCGCAGTGACGCGCGGGTCCGAGAGGGCAGGTCCAGCAGTGCCCGCATGGAGACGTCCTTGGCTGCGTACGTCTGCCCGTCCCAGGCCACCGGCGGATAGGCCTGCCAGGTCGTCACCGAGGTGAAGTCGGCACCGGCCGGGACGGGTGTCGCGTGCCACTGCTCCAGCGCCACCGCCTGCCGGGTGGGCAGCCACTCGTGGCGCGCGGCCGGCAGCGGCGGACGCCCGAAGGTGAACAGCCTGGTGAAGGCATCGGGGTCGAGGCCGCGGTCGCCCTGCGCGATCCGCACCTGGCTGAACACCGGGTCCGTGTCGATGCCGAGCCGGTGCGGGACGCGCAGGTACTCGGGCCGCATCCTTGTCGTCATCGAGACGTCAACCAGCACGTCGGCCTCCGCCAGCACATCGGCGGTCTGCTCGGCCGTCATCCCGTCGTGCCGGCCGGTGGGGACGTGCCGGTACACCCAGCGGTCGCCGAGCCCCACGGCCGCCAGCTCCCTGGCGAGGAACCGAGACCCCGCGCGCCCACTGACGTCGACCGCCTCCGCCTCCGCGTCCCAGCAGTAGGGCTCGTCGCCGGAATCCTCGAGGTACCAGACCTCGTGGCCCAGGGCCTGGAAGCCGAGGGCGTACGACAGCGGGTGCCACAAGAACCCCGCGGTCGGGAAGCCGGCCACCCATCCGCAGACCACCACCCTCACAGGCCGCAGTCCTCGAGCAGCCGGGTCAGCACGACCCGGGCGTCGAAGTGGTCCGCGGCCAGTCGGCGGGCAGCCGCGGCGTGCCGGGGCAGGTCGGCCTCCACCGCCCGCAGCGCGGCTTCGGCCTCGGCCGCGGAGCCGAACGCGAGCAGACCCGCGCCGGACGGCACGTGCTCGGACCACCCGGTGTCCTGGGCGACAACCGGTCGCCCGGCAGCGAGGTAGTTGGCGGAGCGCTCGCTGAACCACCCACCGCGGCTGCGGACGTAGGCCTGCTTGGCGACGGTGACCTCCCCTCTCGAGGCACCGACGTAGTCACGGAACGTCCACACGGTCCTGGTCGGCCCGCGCGGGTCGGTGATGCGCCAGCCGTCCGCGGCCAGCGCATCCCGAGGGGCATCGGCGCCACCCAGGGCCAGCTCCAGCGGCAGCCCGGTACGGCGGGGGAGGTCGCGGACGAGGGGGAACTCGGCGTCCTTCTGTCCCCACGCCTCACCCTGCCACTCGGTCGAGGCGTACGCGCGCCAGTTCATCACCGTGGTCCAGACGGCGCCGGGGTCCGCAGCGGTCTCCGCCCAGAACGGCAGGTGCACCGGCTGCCGCGTGGTGCGCCAGGGGAAGCCGTCGTCCGGCAGCCGTGACGTGGGTGTGCCCCACGACTCGGCGAAGGTGAGCAGCACGTCGTGGGCGCCGAGCCAGGCACGGGTGCGGGCGTCTCCCTTGGCCGCAGCCACCTGCACGAAGCCGGGGTCGGTGTCGACGAAGACCAGGCGCTTCGCCAGCCGGTGGTGCTCGTCGGGCTCGTGGCCGCCGGAGACGTTGAGCAGCAGGTCCGCGGCAGCACAACGGGCGTGCACCTCCGCCTCGGAGAGGCCGCTGTACCTGCCTTTCGGGTCCCGGTAGGCCCAGGCCAGGTCGAACGCGTCGAACAGCTCAGCCAGCCAGGTCCGGCTGTAGGCGGCGTCCTCGTCGGGCCGGTCCAGCCAGGGGTCGTACGGCCAGGCTCGGTTGTCCTCCAGGTAGAGCACGTCGACTCCGAGGTCGCGCAGCCCCAGGCAGTACTGCAGGTAGTGCAGGGCGACCCCGGCCAGCGGCAGCTGCCCGGCGATGCCGCAGACGACGACGGCCGTCACTGCCACACCTCGGCCTCAAGCTCGGCGAACCGCTCCCACGAGATCTCGCCCCGCTCGGCGGCCTCGCGGAGCTCCTTGGACCGCCGGGTGAGCTCGGGGTCGACGCCGCCGTACGTGAGGTTGTCGGTGTGGAAGCGATAGGTGACGGTGACCTGCGGCAGGTGCACGAACCGCATCCCCGCGCGGGCCATCCGCTTCCACGTCTCCCAGTCCTCGAGCGGACCCTCGCTGAAGCCGCCGATGTCGCGCAGGGCGGCAGTGCGTACGACGGTGGCCGGCACGCAGAGGTAGTTCTCCCTCTCCAGCAGTGCCGCGTCGAAGTCCTTGACGCTGAACGTCCAGCCGTCCCGGCGCCCGACCTCCTCGCAGTCGGCGTACACCACGTCTGCACCGGTCCGCTGCAGCTCCGTCCAGCAGGCCTGGAGGTGGTGCGGGTGCCACAGGTCGTCGTCGTCCAGCAGGGCGATGACGTCTCCCTCGGCCTGCTCGAGGCCGGCGTTGCGCGCACCCCCGAGCCCGCGGCGCTCGATGCGGACCACCCGGGTCCCGGGCAGCTCCTCCACGGCCCACGACCCGTCGTCGACCACCAGGTGCTCGAGCGGCGGAAACGTCTGTGCCGCGACGGAGGCGACGGCCTCCGCCAGCATCTGCGGGCGTCGTCCGAGGGTGGCCGTCAGCACCGTGACGCTCACGACCACACCGCCTGCGGGCTGCCGGGTACGAGCACCTGTCGCAGCACTGCCAGCGAGCGCCTGAGCGGGAGTTGACCGGCGGCCCGGCGCAGGCAGCGCAGCGCCTCCCGGCGGTCACCCAGCGCCGCCAGCTCGACCGCCCACCAGGCGTCCGTCTCCGGGTCGGGGCCCTCGCTGCGCCCGGCGAGGGCGGCCTGCAGGACGGCGGCTGCCGTGTCGGCGTCCGCCGCGGGATCACTCCGCCCCGCTCGGCGGGCGCGGGCGCTGTGCCGGGCCAGCTCGGCGAACGCGCCCTGCAGAGCTGCTCGCCGGATGGTCGTCATGTCCGACGTGAGCCGGTACCGGTACCCGGCCTCCGGGAGCACCGCCAGCCGGCAGTGCTCCTCGCAGCGCAGCCACATGTCGTAGTCCGATGAGCACGCGAAGACGGCCCGGTAGCCGCCGGCTGCAGCGTGGACGCTGCGGCGCACCATGACGGAGCCGGCGCACAGCGGGTTGGCGGAGAGCAGGTCCTCAGGACCTGGTCCCAGGGTGGCCACCACCCGACGGCCGACGACGACCTCGAAGGCCGTCGCGACGAGCCCGACCGCAGGCTCGGTCGCCAGCAGCCGCACCTGACGGGCGAGCCGCTGTGGCAGCGACACGTCGTCAGCGTCCTGTCGGGCGATGTACGGCGCAGAGCCGGCGGAGCAGCCGAGCTCGAGAGCCCGTGGGATGCCGATCCCGCTCGTCGCCAGCACCGTGACGCGAGGGTCGGAGGGCAGCTTGCTGACCGCCCCGTCCGTCGACCCGTCGTCGACGACCCACAGTCGCAGGTCAACCCCCTCCTGCCGCAGCACGCTGTCGACCGCCGCCTCGAGCAGCCGGCCGCCGTTGCGGACGGGCAGCACCACGTCGACCTCGGTGGTGGTCATGCGGACAGCTCGCTCAGGTCATCGGTCGCCCGGCGAGGGCCTCGGTCGCGACCGAACCTCGCCTCATGCAGCTTCCGGTACGGCCCCTCGCTGGCAGCGAGCTCGCGATGGGTGCCGCTCTGCACGATCCGTCCTCTCTGGACGACCAGGACCTGGGTCGCGCGGTGCACGGTGCTGAGCCGGTGGGCGACCACGAAGCAGACCCGACGAGCCGCGAGCCTGCCCAGAGCATCCATCACCAGGGCTTCCGTGCTCGCGTCGAGGGCCGAGGTCGGTTCGTCGAGCACCAGTACCGGCGCGTCGCGCAGGAAGGCGCGGGCGATGGCCACGCGCTGCCGTTGCCCTCCCGAGAGGGTCGCACCCCGTTCGCCCACCAGGAGGTCCAGGCCCTCTTCGCTGTCGAGCAGCTCGACCAGGTTGGCCTCGCGTGCCGCGACCTCGACGTCTTCGTCGGTCGCGTCCAGGCGGCCGTAGCGGATGTTCTCCCGCACACTGCCCGGCAGCAGCAGCGGCTCCTGAGGCACCAGGGCGACCTGCTCGCGCACCCAGTCGAGGGGGAGGTCACGCAGGTCTGCGCCATCGAGCAGGACCCGGCCCGCGTCCGGGTCGTAGAGCCGCAGGACGAGGCTTGCCAGCGTCGTCTTCCCGGCTCCGGTCGGGCCGACGAGGGCCACCAGGTCCCCGGGGCCGGCCTCGAGCGAGATGCCGTGCAGGACCTCGGCGCCGGGGCGGTACGAGAACCGCACGTCCTCGAACGAGACGTGGCCGACGGCCCTTCGGTGCTGGTACTCGGGCGGCACCGGCGTGCCGTCGCTGGCCAGCGGCTCGTCGAGCACCTCGAAGACCCGCTGGGCGGCTGCCGCTGCGGCTGAGAGCTCTCCGAGCACAGCGGCGACCCCAGAGACCGGGCCGTACAGCGAGCCGGCGTAGGCGAGGAAGACGAGCACGTCGCCGGTCGTCATCTCACCGGCCAGCGCGCGCTGCGCGGCGACGTAGGTGACCACGGCAAGACCCAGAGCCAGCACCAGGTCGATCGCCAGCCCGAAGAGGGTCTGCGTCTTGACCAGGCGCATCATCGCGGTGCGGCTGGCCTGGGTGCGGCTCCCGAAGCGGCCGGTCTCATAGCCCTCTCGCGCGAACGCCTGCACGGTCCGGATGTTCGACAGCGACGTCTGGGCCAGCGTGTAGACGTCCGACTCGCGCTGCTGCACGTCCGTCGAGGCCAGGCGGATGCGGGCGCTGAAGCGCCGCGTGGCCAGGGCGGCAGCAGGCACGCTGAGCAGCGAGAGCAGGGCCAGCAGCCGGTCGAAGGCGATCATCACGGCCAGAGTCCCGACCAGCGCCAGGGCAGCGGAGCTCAAGGGCACCAAGCCGTCGAGCAGCACGCTCTGCACGGCGTACGTGTCGTTGGCGACGCGGTACACGCTGTCCCCACTGCCGCGCTCGTCGTGGAAGCGGAGGGACAGCCGCGTGAGATGCCCGAAGACGCGCTCGCGCAGGTCGGAGATGAGCTGCTGCGCCAAGCCGTAGAGCACCATCGTCTGCAGCAGGCCCAGGCTCCCCGAGAGCAGGAACAGCGCGACGGTCAGCGCCACCGCCACGACCAGCGCGCCCTCGTGGGAGAGACCCAGCAGGTGATGGTCCCCGAGCGCGTCATCCACCAGCACCTTCGTCGGCCAGGGCCGAGCCAGTCCGACGAGCGTGATGCTGATGGTGACGAGCAGCCCGCGCACGACCGTGCCTCGGTACGGCCGCAGCAACCCGACGAGACGGCGCTCCACTCGGTAGGCCGCTCGGACCTCGACGACCAACGGCGACACCCGCTGGAGCACGGAGGTGTCGAGCGCGATCAGACGCCTTCGCAACGCGGACGTCTGGCAGAGCAGGATGGCGCCGATCCCGACGAGCAGGACGGACAGGAGAGGAACCACTAGCGGGCGGTCTCCAGGGCCGGCATCAGGGCTTCCCACGTCACGGCAAGGCCCTGTCCAAGCGACGTCGTCGGACGCCAGCCCAGCACCTGCGCGGCCTTCTCGCTGGACGTGATCCAGTCGCCGGTCTCGACGGCCTCGGCCTCCGGGGGCCATGGCACGTCGGCGATCTCGCCGGACGAGACGGTCTCGATGACGGCCGCTGCCATGTCACGGATGCTCGTCGCCTGCGGCCCGCCGGCGTTGAACACCTCTCCGACGGCGAGTGGTGACGTCGCCGCCACCTCCACGAGCTCACAGAGGTCTTCGACGAACACGTAGTCGCGCAGCTGGTGCCCACCGCCGTACAGCTGGATGGTCCCCCCTCTTGCTGCCGTCGCCAGGAAGGTACCGACGACACCGAAGGCCGCATCGGCGCGATCCTGCCAGGGGCCGTACGGCAGCGAGATCCGCAGCGAGCAGGTTTCGACGCCGTAGATGCGCGAGTACAGCAGGTGGTAGCCCTCCCCGAGAGCCTTGTGCATGCCGTACACGCAGCGTGGGGCGGCCGGATGCTCCTCCGTGACCGGCAGCGTCAAGGGGCGGCCGTACTGCAACCGCGATCCGGGGAAGACGAGCCGCGCCTCCTTGGCATGTCGTCGCACGGCCTCGAGGACCTTCAGCTGGCTGGCACCGTTCGCGGCCAGGTCAGCGAGCGGGTCTGCCATGGAGGCGGTCGCGCCCGAGCGGCCTGCGAACGGGAAGATCGCGTCAGTGCCGACCACGAGACGGTTGAGCAGGCTCGTGTCGTCCGCCGATCCCTCGACGAGCTCAAGATCGCCGACCAGGTCCTGCAGGCGAGGCTTCAGGTGCCCGTCCTCGCGATCCCGAACCACGCCCGTGACGTGCCAGCCCGAGCGCAGCAGTCGACGGCACAGGTGCGACCCGAGGAAGCCGCCCGCGCCGAGCACCAGCGCGCGGCCCGTCACGTCGCCCCCTCCTCGACGACGAGCCGCACAAGCGAGCCCGTGCGGCGCCAGCCACGTGCCAGGTCGGCCAGCACGACAGCACCGCAGAGCGCACCCAGCGGCCAGGAGGCGAGCGCGGCGAGCAGCACCAGGCCGACGGCGGCGGCCATCCGCATCCCCCGCACGCGCTTGCGCACCCTGACCTGCACGCACCCCACGGGGTGGGAAGAGGTGACGAGCTCACCCAGGACCAGCGCGCTGCCCACGAGCGTCGCGTCGTGGTCCTCCCACCCCGAGGGCACGGCGACCGCGAAGCCGGCCCGGCGCAAGTCGCCCACCAGGTCCGCGGCGAACTGCGCGCGGGGTCGGTCCTCCGGCACCAGCAGCACGCCGCGGCCCAGTCGCTGGACCGGACCGGGAAGGGCGGCGTGGCTCGGAGCCTGCCGACGTGACAGCCGCTCCTCCCGCCACCGGGCTCGGGTGCGCACGACGGGCTGGGCCAGGTGCAGGTAGGCCACCCCGCAGCGGAAGCCGACGGCCCGTCGCCCCAGCCGGCGTGGTGGCCGCGTCCGGGCGACGTCGACGCCGAAGAGCCCGGCGAGCAGCAGCAGCCCCAGCCCCGGCAGCACCGCGACGAGCGGCACGAGCGGTGCCAGCAGCAGCAGCGGCAGCGACAGCACCGCCAGCGGTACGCCGACCTGGTGGGCGATGTCGAGAGCGTGCCCGCCACCGCCGTACACGGACTGGTAGGCGGCCGCGCCGTACATGCCCCGGTAGACCCGCTGGCGCAGCAGCGAGGGCGCGAAGGAGTCGTAGATCCGGCCGTGCCAGCGCGCCGTGCCAAGCGGGGTGAAGCGGTCGGGGTGTCGCCGGGCGACCAAGGCCTCGGAGCGGCCGTAGCCGCGCTGCTGCTTGAGGTAGGCCTTCGTCGAGTCGCGGCGGTGGTGCCAGACGAGCGCCGCCGGGTGGAAGGCGATCTCCCAGTTGCGGTCCAGGACCTTCCAGCACAGGTCGACGTCGTCGCCTGCCGCGGTGTACACCTCGTCGAAGCCGCCGACCTCTTCGAGCACCTGCTTCCAGAACGCCATGTTGGCACCGGGGACGTGCTCTGCCCGGTCGTCGCTGATGAGCACGTGCACCGGCCCGCCCGGCGCCCGGGCGACGCGCTCCGCGGCGAGGGTGCCACCCGGAGGGGGCAGGTTCGGCCCGCCGACAGCGCCGACCTGCGGCCCGTCGAGCCCGAGGGCGAGGTAGTGCAGCCACTCCGGCGTCGGGTAGGCGTCGGAGTCGAGGTAGGCGATGAGCTCACCGCCCGCCGCCCGCCAGCCGGTGTTGCGCGCACCCGACAGGCCCTGGTGCGGTGCCCGGATCACCTTCATGCGCGGGTCTCCGGCGCACACGCGTTCGGCGATGTCGGCGGTGTCGTCCGTGGAGCCGTCGTCGATCACCAGCACCTCCAGACGCGGATACTCCAGCGCGCGGGTGTGGGTCAGGCACTCCTCGACGGTCGCCGCCGCGTTGTAGGCGCAGACGACGACGCTGATGCTCGGCCAGTCGAAGGCCAGGTCGCGGACCGTCCGGCTGTTCCACTTCCGGCACACGTCCAGGGCCGGGCGCGGAATGCGGTCATCGGTGGTGAGGCCGAACCGCCAGTCCGTGACGGGCACGTCACCGACCTGCCACTCGTCGGTCCAGGAGAAGACGCAGGTGCCGGCCACGCCGCGCTCCAGCGCGACCTCGAGCTGCGCGTCGAGCAGCTCCGCCTGGCGCTGCTCACCGGCGGCGTCCTCGACGTGCAGGCCAACTTCGCCGAGGACGAGCGGCCGGTCGCCGG
>JBHEMB010000574.1:0-6471 GCA_046262855.1 Mycobacteriales bacterium
GCTGCTGTCGGCCAGCCTGCACAGGCCTCTGCAGAGCGGGTCGACCACGCTGCGGCGCCGATCGAAGCGTGGTGAGCGAATCGTCAACGCTCCCCGCACCCCTCTTCCCGTGCTGAGTGGCCGTTCGACCGACTAGGGGGCGTTCACGATCGGAATGCCCGATATCGCCGCGTTCCCAACCGACGTTTGGGCGCGGCTCTGGAATCAGCGGTGGCGCGCGTTCTCCTCGGATTACATGCGCTACAGCCATCCGGCTGGATACGCGCCGCTTCGTCAGGCGATTGCTGCGCACCTTGCCACAACCCGTGGCGTGCGCTGCAGCACCGAGCAGATCATCATTGTCACAGGCTCTCAGCAGGGGTTGGATCTGTCCGCACGTCTGCTGCTCGACCCTGGCGACCCTGTCTGGATCGAGGATCCCGGCTATCTCGGCACGCGTGCCGCGCTGATCGCCGCAGGAGCCGAACTCGTGCCTGTTCCAGTCGACGATGAAGGACTCGACGTGGCGGCAGGCATGGCTCGTGAACCTGCTGCAAAGCTGGCGGTTGTTACTCCGTCGCACCAGTTTCCGCTGGGTCCGATGATGAGTTTAGCTCGGCGCCTCGCCCTTATCGAATGGGCGAGTCGCACGGGCTCGTGGGTTGTGGAGGACGACTACGACGCTGAGTTTCGGTACGTGGGCAGGCCACTCACGGCCTTACAGGGCATCGACGGACGAGACTGTGTCATCTACGTTGGGACCTTCAGCAAGTCGCTCTTTCCTGGGCTTCGGCTGGGCTACGTTGTAGTACCACCACCGCTTGTGGACGGGTTCATCGCCGCCCATCTGTCCACCGATATCCACGCCCACGTCATGGAACAAGCGGTGCTGACTGACTTCATCTGCAACGGCCATTTCGAGCGTCACCTGCGACGCATGCGCCTGCTGTACGCTGAGCGACAAGCTGTCCTTGTGGAAGCGGCGCAGCGGGAATTCGGAGGAATCCTGGACGTTAACTCGTCTGACTGCGGCCTGCACCTTATTGGTTGGCTGACTCCTGGCATGGAGGATGCCGTAGCGGCCCGGGAAGCCGCCGCCCATGGCGTGGATGTCTGGCCGTTGTCGCTGCACACTATCGATCCCTATCCTCGCGCTGCACTTCTTCTTGGGTACGCTAGCCTTACTCATCAGGAGATTCACACCGGTATAAAACGTCTCGCGCGCGCCCTGGAGAGCGTACATAAATCGATCGGCGTATTATCGTTCGCGACCTAATCATCTTGGAGAGCAAGAACACAGAGCGCTTGCTCCTGCGAGGGGGTCCAGAGCTGCAGAGAATTATCTTCATCTCAATGGTCCAAGACTCGATCGATGGGACTGCCTCGTCAGGTTGCCTAGGCGGCCAGGCGGTGGTAACAAACTGACAAGTTGCGTCGTAGCGCCATTTCCAGCCCCGCCCGCCGAATGAAGTCGACCGCCGGCGAAGTGTGTGTCGGTAGGTGTTTCCGTCGATCTCTTTCCAAACGGGCAAGTGAGCTTTCTCCCCACCCCGCTTTCCATTGGTGATCTCCTCGCTGCTTTTCACTGTCAGCTCGTCCTTTGGTCCGACGATCACGTTGTGCGCAGCAAGCCGCTCCTCAACGCCGCCCCTGGGTAGCGACACGGCCACCACTGGGGAAATCTCGTGGCCGTCCATGGGGAACTTTCGTGCCTGCCACTTGCATGGCCGTCGACGGCCTCCTCCGAACGCCCCAGCACCCCCAACCTGAAACCCATGTTGACCAGCGCCTGGGCGACCTGCTCGCGCAGGGCGGGGTCCTGGCCGTAGTCGTCGACCACCCGCTGACAGGCCTCGCTGGCCGCGGCGCGTCGGGCGACTTTGACTGCCGTGGTCGCCGAACACACTCGCCATGTACCCGACGTGCCGGCCCGCGCCGAGGCGATCCGAGACGCCGCCGGCGCGTGGGCCAGGTTCTGGATGCAACGTAGGTGCCCGATCCCTGCCGGCCCTTGATGTAACCTCCGCCTGGAGTTGTTCCGGCGCTGCGAGGACCGTGTTGCGGGACAGCCCCGTCTCGGCTGCGAGCAAACGGTTCGGCGGAAGCGTCGCGCCAGCCGTAAGCTGCCCGTTCAGAATGCTGGTCCTCAGCTGCTCGGAGAGCGCCTTGTAGGCAGGGACAATCTGCTTCGTAGAGCTGGCACGATCCGTCCACCAACGGTTGCAGTCAAATGTCACGTGGCTCCCCTAGCCGCTTCCGAATTGGCTCTGGTGGACCCATGGTTCGTGGCTAGTCTCAGGAACCAACAGGCTGGGAGCAGGGTAGACCGTCTCAGGGCTCCACGCGTCGCTCGTTGCATCCCGCCCGAAGCGCCGACCGGAGGTACCGTCATGGCCATCTACCTGAGCATGCAACGCGTCCGCTTCTCGAGTCCGGACGCGTACGAGAAGTTCAAGGTCCTGTTCGCCGACACCCGTCACCACCTCATGAAGCTGCCTGGCTTCATCCACCTGACCTGGTGGCAGCACCCCGACGACCCGGGCTGGTTCAACGAGTGCAGCTTCTGGGCGAGCAAGGAAGCGCTGTACGAGTGGCACCTAGACACGTACCACAAGCACGCCAAGGCGTGGGCGGCCAACGGCGCGATCATGGAAGACATCATCACCAACTTCGAGTTGGTGGGCACTCGGCTGCTCCGGGTGTGCCCGGTCTGCGGTGAGCTGCAGGACAAGCCGTATGACCTCGGCAGTGAGCAGGCCGTCCTGCGAGAACAGTGCCCGACGTGCGGCTTCCACTTCCCCTACCTAACTGAACAGCCCACCAGCTTCGCGGTGTTCAAGGATCTCGTGCCGCAGGAGCAACAGCCGGCCTCTATGAGCGGGTCTCCAGACGGCCAGGTGGACGTCGACGCCAGCACCGAACCGAGCGTGGTGGCGGCTGGCGCCGATGGACCGAACGTCGCGGCCGTCGGTGACGCTCAGCAGACCGTCTGAGGAAGGCCGTCGGCAGCCGTTGCCCCGTGAAGAGCAGTCGGCCACGATGTCCGCCACCAGAGCCCCGGTCCCGGCGGAATGTGATAGGAGGGGCCGTGAGGTTCCATGACGTCGCTAGCACCGGACAGATCTACGAAGGCGTGGTCCGGCGGATTCTGGTCGGCGAGGTGGAGATCGCGGCGTTCCGATTCAGGGGCCGTGTGTTCGCCGTGTCGAACTTCTGCACCCACGAGGGATGTCGATTGTCCAACGGCCGCGTGACTGAGCAAGGACTGCGTTGCAGCTGTCACGGCAGTCTGTTCAACGCTGAGACTGGTGAGCCGAGGCGGCCGCCTGCGGAGCGCCCGCTCGCTGTCTTTCCTGTCAAAGAGGAGGACGGCCGAATCTGGATTGCAGTTGACGAGACGACTGCCCAGGCAGCCGATCGCTGACCTTCCTACTGCAGAGTCCGATCTCCAATGCAGTAGCGTCCCGAAACTGTGCGGATCGCCTCGCAGCGCCAGGGGACACGCCGGGCTGGGGTGATCGGTCGAAGGACCTGGGGCCTTCACGATTCGCAATCACGACCAAGTGCTCACGACCGTTAAGGAACCCAGGTGATGTAAGGACGCCACTGCGTCGATGACGGCTGCGTTGTGGCGGGGCTGCTCGGGGGTGGACGGGTTCACCGAAGATCAAAACACCAAAAAGGATCGCCTGCGGATACCGCAACTTCGCGCACTGCGGACTGGGGCTTTTGCTCAACCACGGACGAATCTGTCAGGATCGCTCACCAACACGGATCAGAACCGCCTTCACGCCGCTGCTGCATCGGATCGACCTCACCGCAACCATGATCATCGCCGATGCGCTGCACACCCAGGACCGCCATGCGACCTACCTGCACCTGAACGGCCACACCAACATCGCCGCCGCCTGCCGATACACCAGCCGCCATCCCATTCGAGCCGCTGACCTGCGCACATAAATGGCGGATCAACTATGCTGGGGCCCTGGCATGGCCGTTGGCAGTGTGTGAACATCCAGATTCACCATGTTCTCGCGGATCCCGGGCATCCGGTCAGGACTCGTGAATCAGTTCGTTTCGCCGGCTGTTCGCCATCGCCGGTCGCTGGTTGGTGGCATAGCTCGGGTAGTCGTATGAGCGGGGCTCCCGCCAAAGCAGGCGACCACTGGTTTCTTCCTCGGTGACGTGCCACAGTGACGACGTTGACCGGAGGAGCTTTACGCGGTACATGGTGATAGATGAAAGAACTTGCTTTGCCTGGAAGCCAAGCGGACCAAGCTAGCCAGGCCACCCGCCGCTGACGCTACTCCAGCAACCATGGTGGCGGACGACATGGTCCCAGACAATCCCGCAATTTGGCTGTTCCTGCCACGCGGCCGACCACATCACTGCGGCGTGCTATCCCCGCTTCGAGGTCCAGCCACGAACGACAGGTCCCTCGCGCCACGAGCAGTCCGTTGACGCATGGATGGTGAGGAAGAATGCCGTGCCGATGAACTTGATTCACCGACGGCTCTGCCGGTCCGGTTGGTGGGCAAAGCGGGTTCGCTTGCAATTGCTGCCCTGGGCGTGCGAGGGGGTTCGACTAGACGGCGACGTGCTTGAGATCGGGCCGGGGTACGGCGTGACTACGCGCTGGCTGCTCGAACGCGGCGGTCGGCTTACCGCAGTCGAGGTCGATCCCGAGCTCACTGGCCGCCTGCGCAGCGAGCTCGGCGAACAGGCTAACATTCGCACCGCTGACGGCGCTGCGCTGCCATTTGCTGACGCGACGTTCGACACCGTCGTGTGCTTCACAATGCTGCATCACCTGCCGTCACAAGAGCGACAAGACCGGCTTTTCCGCGAGACGGCGCGGGTGCTGCGCCCGGGTGGGACGTTCGCCGGGTCGGACAGCCGGTTGAGCCCGCAGCTCCGCGTGTTGCACGTGGCCGACACCATGGTCGTCGTCGACCCGACAACGTTGCGGCACCGGCTGCACACGTCCGGTTTTGTTGACGCGTGGACTGATCTCGGCGCCCGCTCATTCCGCTTCCGCGCCATCCGCCCCCTAGTGCCGGTTGCTCGACTCACCTAGCAGGGGCGTAGCAGCCGCGTCCACTGATCATCTCTACGGTATAAGTCAAGAGAACGATGGAAAGGATCATTGAGGCTTATGTCCAGTGCCTCGGCCACGATTTCCTCCAGGTTGCTGAGCGCCTTGGAGATCATATAGTCAGTTCGTCGCCGAGGGTAATGATATTGTCAGCCTCGGTACCTATAGCGGTACGTATAAGGCTACGGGTAAAGCTTCTCGGCTCGCTTCGCCCGCGCCGTCACTTTGAAGGACGGCAAGATTGTCCGCTTTGAGTAAGTCGTCGATTCCGCTCAGGTGAACAAAGCCTTGTAGGTCTCCTCCTGTCTAGTACGGCAGCCGGTGCGCCCAGTGATCAGGAGGTGATCGTCCAGCGGTCATGACCAGATCCATGCCCGTGCAGCACACGAGGAGCGGAACGCAAGCCATGCACAAGCCGTGACCACGCATGTGCGAGCTGTGAAGAATTTCCTTCCTCAGGTCAAGTGCGGCCTTCGGCCGCCGCCGCTGGTCGCCGGTCCGGTCCGGTCCTCGCTCCGCTGCGGGCGGCCGGCCCGGCGGCGGCGCACACCAAAGGGCCCGATGACCGAGAATGAAACTCCTCAGGCCACCAGGCCTTGTGCAGTCTGATCATGCTGTTATGGTGCGTCTGGGCCGGCCTTCTCCGCAGCCGATCCTCGTCACGGTCGATCACCACCAGTCAAGGCCCTGACGGTCCCTGCGGGATCACGCTGCGCGTGAGCCTGGACCGGCGGCGCTCGCCCGTCAGGATTGGCCACTACGAAGGCAGGCCGTCGGAATGATCCTCCGGGTTCTCCGGGGGAGTGATCAGCGCCAGATACGCATGCTCCGCGGTGACCTCGGTCGTGCACGCCGCGCCGAGGAGTGCATGAGCCAGCTGGTCTCCGCCGTTGGGCTCGGACAGCCATGACGCCGCTGCATCCACCAAGGCCAGCCGTTGCAGCGCGGAGAGCCGGGTCTCGCGTTCGGCGAGTACCGCCACTGCATCGAGCCGTTGCCGACTCGGCACGATGTGACCACCCCGCTGCAAGGGCATGGGAGGCTCAGGGTCACCGAGCGCGGATGCCGCAAGGTCCAGCGTGCGGGACAGTTCCAACTCGGTGAGGATCGGCCGCGGTGCCCGGTGAAACACCCGGGACACCGCTGACCACTCCTCCAACACCCGCGTCACCGACCGTGCTCGCCATGGCGCCAAGCGCAGCAGCACCGACGGCGACTCCTCGTCGCCTAGCACGAGCGTGCCACCGTCCAGTTCCAC
Organism: Mycobacteriales bacterium; assembly: GCA_046262855.1. Lineage (GTDB taxonomy): Bacteria > Actinomycetota > Actinomycetes > Mycobacteriales > SCTD01 > RYN-111. The sequence continues at coordinate 6,333 of JBHEMB010000574.1, forward strand.
CTCTTCACCGTTATCCAAAGCCAGCCGTAGGCGGTCAGGATCGGACTGCATAGGGTTCGTCATCGGGTCTCCATCCTCCGTTCAGGGTTGGGGCAAGGCCGAGGGCAGGTGCTCCAACACCCGCCTTCGGCCGCCTAAT
>JBHEMB010000575.1:0-14273 GCA_046262855.1 Mycobacteriales bacterium
GCCGACGAGGCTCCCGTTGAGCTCGCCGAGCGCCCCACCGTCACCCGCCGCCGCCGCGCCAGCTAACCCCATCCCCACCCCCCACCCCGGAGGGTTAGCGGACGGTGGCCCAGACGATGGTCCAGGGGTACGGCGAGGCGACCGCGCGCACATCGGCGACCTGCGACACGAAGCGGCTGAAGGACGTCTTCGACCAGTGGTTGAGGTGCCCAGGGGTGTTGCCGAGGTCCTTCACGTAGCGGCCGGTGACCAGGTTCGAGCCGCGGAACAGCGGCTCGCGGGGCACGCTCAGCAGCAGGTGCCGGGAGGTGACGCGAGCCAGCTCGCGCAGCCCCGCGGCGGGGTCGCGCAGGTGCTCGAGCACCTCGACGCAGACGCAGAGGTCGAACTGGTCGTCCAGGAACGGGAGGTTCTCGGCGTCGCCGTGCAGGTAGTGCGGCCCCGGGCGCGAGCGCCACTCCTCGCGAAGCCCAGCATCCGGGAGGTCCAGACCGACGGCCGTGCCGAAGCGGTTGAACATCTTCTGCGAGATGACGCCCTCGCCGGCGCCGACCTCGAGCGGGTTCGTCGCGGGCTTGGTGTCGCTGGCGATCTGCCCGACCATGCCGTCGAGCCGGGTGACGAAGCGCTCGGTCAGCCACTTGATGGCCGGGTTCTTGGCCGTGTACTTCTTGGTGTGGTTGCCGATGACGACGCCAGGGGTCTCCGGCGCGGGGGCAGCGGTGCTCATGAGCTGCCAGGCTACCGGCGACCGGCGCCCCTAGGCTGCAGCGCGTGACCGAGCCCTCACCGCGATCTCGGTCACGCACCCTGCTCCGCGTCGCGTTCCTGGTGGCGGCGCTGGTCCTGGTGGGTCTGTGGGTGAACAAGTACTCCGCCCAGCTCGGGGACGCGTTCCAGCGGACCGGCCTGAAGGCAGTCCTCCTCAGCCTCCTCGCCGCCCTCACCGGCCTGCTGGCCAGCGCGTTCTGCTGGCGGGCGCTGCTCGCGGCGCTGGGCAGCCCCATGCCGATCAGGCTCAGCCTGCACGTGTTCTTCGTCGGCCAGATCGGCAAGTACCTGCCCGGCAACGTCTTCGCGGTGGCCGCCCAGGCGGAGCTCGCCCGCGACCACGGCGTCCCCCGCAGCCGCATCGTCACTGCCGGGCTGGTCTTCCTCGGGGTGCTGACGGCCACCGGTCTGCTCGTTGCGGCGGCCGTGCTGCCGTTCGCCAGCCCCGAGGTGCTGCGGCGCTACGGATGGGCCCTGGTCGCCCTGCCGATCGGGCTCGTCGCGCTGGCCCCGCCCGTCCTGGACCGGCTCATCCGGGTGGCGCTGAAGATCGTGCGCCGGCCGGCCCCCGAGCGGCCGCTCGACCGCCGGCAGCTGCTCGCCTCCGTCGGCTGGGCGCTCGTCATGTGGGCCTGCTACGGCGTGCACCTGCTCCCGCTCGTGCAGGCCCAGCCGCACGAGAGCGGGCACCACCTGTTGCTGGTGAGCACCGGCGGCTACGCGCTGGCCTGGACCGCCGGGTTCCTGTTCGTCATCGCCCCGGCCGGCGCGGGCGTCCGCGAGGCGATCCTCGTGCTGGCCCTGGCGGGCATCGCGAAGCAGCCCGAGGCCACCGCCGTCGCGCTGCTGAGCCGGGGCGTGCAGACCCTCGGCGACGTGCTGTGGGCGGCCGTCGGCTTCACCCTCAAACGGGATGTCGCTTCCCGGTAACGCCGCCGGTTGTGCGAACCTGACCGATGGGGGATGCATCAAGACCCCAGAGGAGCTGACCCCGCAGTGCGCACGTCCCGAACCGTCGTTCTCGCCGTCCTGCTCGCGTTGCTTGTCCCGGGAACCGGGCAGGCCCGTGCGGACGAGATCGCCGCGCCCGCACCCGACGGCTCCTTCACGATGGAGGGGCACGGCTGGGGCCACGGCCGCGGCATGAGCCAGTACGGCGCCCAGGGGGCTGCCGAGCTCGGCAAGACCGCCGACCAGATCACCGCCTTCTACTACCCGCACACCGCGAGGACCGTGCTCGCGAACACCCCGATCCGGGTGCTGCTGCAGGCGGACGAGGGCCGAGACCTGCAGGTGTACCCGGCCTCCGGTCTCAAGGTGACCGATCTCGCCTCCGGCGCCACGGCAACGCTGCCGACGGGCCCGACCCGCTGGCGCTCGACGCATGACAGCACCGGCTTCCGGATCGCGTCGCTGACCGGCAGCACCTGGAAGACGTACACCCTGGCCGGGCACACCACCTTCGTCGGTCCCATCCGGTTCAGCGGTCCCGCCCTCATCAGGGTGGCCCTGCCGGACGGCAGCAGCCGCGACTACCGCACCAGCGTGCAGGCGGCGTACCGGACGAGCACCACGGTCTACTCCGTCGCCGTGCTGAGCATGGAGGACTACCTGTTCGGCGTGGTGCCGCGGGAGTCCAGCTCCTCCTGGCCGGCCGCGGCCCTGCAGTCGCAGGCGATAGCGGCTCGTTCGTACGCGGCGTACAAGCGCGCGCATGCCCCGTCGAACCAGGTCTTCGACATCTGCGACACCACGCAGTGCCAGGTGTTCGGCGGGACCAACAGCTACTCAGCCGGCGGCACGAAGACGTCGCTGGAGGCGACCAGCACCAACGACGCGGTCCGGGCGTCGAGCGGCGTCGTGCGGACCTACGACGGCGAGGCCATCTTCGCGGAGTTCTCCGCGAGCAACGGCGGCTGGTCGGTCGACGGCGGCTTGCCGTACCTGATCGCGCAGCGGGACGACTGGGACGGCGTGACGGGCAGTGCCGTGCACTCCTGGACGGCGACCATCACCGCTGCCCAGATCCAGGCCCGCTTCCCCGCCGTCGGCACCCTGGACCGGCTCCGGGTCACCGCGCGCGACGGCAACGGCGAGTGGGGCGGCCGGGTCCGGACGGTCGTCCTCGAGGGCCACGACAGCACCGGGGCTCCGACGTCGGTGACGACCACGGGTGCCGGCATCTACAACGCGCACAGCTGGCCCGGCTCCTCCACCGGGCTGCGCTCGAGCTGGTGGCACGTGAGGGGCTCGCTCGACGCGAGGCTCGTCGTGGCGTCCGGGGCCCCGTCGCTCGTGCAGTCACCGGGCCAGAGCACCGGCCAGCTCGCCGTACAGCTCAAGAACACGGGCACCCAGTCCTGGCCGGTCGACGGCATCCACCTCACCTCCGCCACGTCACCCGGGTCACAGGACCCGCTGGTCGGCAACAGCACCCGGCCGGGGGTCTTCACCAAGAACGTGACCGACCCGTCCAACACCACGAGCGTGCAGTTGGGGGACACGGCCGAGTTCCGCTTCAACCTCACCGCCGATGGCGTCAAGCCCGGCACCTACAAGAAGAGCTACCGGCTGCGCTACAGCACGGGCGGTCTGTTCGGGCCCACGGTCTCATGGACCGTGCCGGTCGCAGCCCCGGTCTTCAAGGCCAGAGCGGGTACGCCGGAAGCGACGACGGCCCCGGCCGGCTCGGCGTCGCCGGCGGTGTTCGCGGACGGTCGGACCGTGGTGGTCCCGCGCACCGGCAGCACCACCGTGCGGATCCCGTCGACGAACCTCGGCAATGTCACCTGGCCCGTCGCCGGGAACGTCCGGCTCGCGACGTCAGGCCCTCGCAACCGCAGCAGCGCCTCGGCCGGCAGCGACTGGGTCTCCCCCATCCGGCCGGCCGCGCTGGCGGCCGATGCGCCCGTCGCGCCCGACGGCGCCGGCAGGTACGACCTGGTGCTGCACGGCAACGACAAGCCGGCCGGGACGACGGTCGAGTCCTTCGAGCCGGTCTGGGACGGCGAGCACTGGCTGGACGGGGCGGTGACGACCCTGGTCGTCGTCCGGACCGACCCTGCCGCGCGAGCCGCCGAGCGCTTCTACGCCTCTCCGAGAGTGACGCTGCTCAACGGCCCGATGGGCACGACCACGGTCCGGGTACGGCTGCGCAACATCGGCTCGTCACCCTGGACGGTCGGGTCGGAGGGGCTCACGACGACGTCGAGCTCGCCGTTCCGCACGAGCGCCTGGTCGTCGGCGAGCCGACCGCCTGCGCTGTCCGGCAACCTCACGCGGCCGGGCCAGCCGTCCGTCTACCCCGGGGAGCTCGGGGAGTGGCTGGTGCCGCTGTCCGCGTTCAAGGTCGCGGCCGGCAGCTACGCCGTAGGCTTCCGCCCCCTCGGTCCCTCCGGTGCCTACGGCCCCACCTCGACCGTGCCGGTCACGGTCCGGCAGGCCGTGTTCTCAGGACAGGTCGTCGCGGTCCACCCGACGGTCACGATGTCGCCGGAGGGCACAGCCCGCACCTGGTACGACGTGAAGAACACCGGCAACGTGACCTGGTCGATCAGCCGCTCGAGCTCGGTGCGGAGCGCGTCCTTCACGAGCGGTGGCTCACCCTCAGCGGACACGACGTGGCTGTCGCCGCTCCGCCCCGGGACGATCCTGTCCAACCTGAGCCGACCGGCGGGCACCTACGTCGCGCCGGGGGAGACCGCCCGCTTCTTCTTCCTGCTGGCCGGCAACGGCCGCACCGCGCGGACGGCGACCGAGCCGTTCGGGATGGTCTGGGAGAGCTGGACCACCGCCGCGCTCCGGGTCACCCTCGGCTACCGCATCGCCGGGTAGCGTCCGCGCACGTGCGGGTCGGCGTCCTCCTCGAGCAGTGCCTGGCGCCCGTGCCGGGTGGGACCGGACGCTACAGCCGCGAGGTCTTCCGAGCCCTCGCGCAGACCGCGCCACCGGGGTCCGAGGTCGAGGGGTGGAGCGCCTGGCACCGGGACAGCGAGTGGCACCGGTTGCCGCTGCCGCGACGGCCGTTGGTCGCGGCCTGGGAGCGCGGTCGCGGCCCGGCGATCCGCGCCGATGTCGTCCATGCCCCGACGCCGCTGCACCCGCCGCGGCGGGACACTCCGCTGGTCGTCACGGTGCACGACGCGGTGCCCTGGACCTACCCGGAGACGCTCACGCCGCGCGGCGTCGCCTGGCACCGCACGATGATCGCGCGGGCGGCGGAGACGGCCGACCTGATCGTCGTACCGACCCAGGCTGTCGCTGATGCGCTGGGCCGGTACGTCGAGCTGGGAGACGTGGTCGTGATCGGGGAGGGCGTCAGCCCCGACCTGGCGATCCCGGCGGACGCGGAGGAGCGAGCGGCGCGGCTGGAACTGCCGGAGCGCTACCTGCTGACGGTCGCCACCCTCGAGCCCCGGAAGGGACTGCGGGAGCTCGTCGCCGCTCTCGACGGCTCGCTGCCGCTGCTGTGCGCCGGCCAGCAGGGCTGGGGCGACGCACCCACGGGCGCCCGCCTCCTCGGCCGGGTCAGCGATCCCGACCTGGCCGTGCTGATCAGCCGAGCGACGGCCCTGGTCGTGCCCTCGTACGACGAGGGCTTCGGGCTGCCCTTGCTCGAGGGCATGAGCCTCGGGACGCCCGTGCTGACCTCCGACACGCCCGCTCTGGTGGAGGTGGCCGGCGGCGCCGCCCTGTCGGTGCCGCTCGCGGAGCTCCGGGACGGGATCCGCACGATCACCACCGACGGAGCCCTGCGGCAGCGGCTCCGCGACGACGGTCCACGTCGCGCCGCCGACTTCAGCTGGGCGAACGCGGCCGAAACGCTCTGGCGCGCCTACCAGGATCTGGCTCAGGACCGCAGCTGACAGGCGTAGGGTGAGTCATGCCCGATACCCGACCGGAGGAGACTGCGCGTGAGCGACGCTGGACCTCGCGTCCTCGTCGACGCCACCGCAGTTCCTGCTGACCGGGGCGGTGTGGGCCGGTACGTCGACGGTCTGGTGACCGCGCTCGCGGAAGCCGGTGCAGACCTGGCAATCGCCTCGCAGCGCGCGGATGCCGAGCGCTACGGCCGGATCGCGCCGGACGCGAAGATCATCGCCGGACCGGCCGCGATCGCGCACCGCCCGGCGCGACTGGCCTGGGAGCAGACCGGCCTGCCGCTGGTCGCCCAGCAGGTCGGGGCCGAGGTCGTGCACTCGCCGCACTACACGATGCCGCTGCGCGCCGGTCGCCCCGTCGTCGTGACGATCCACGACGCGACCTTCTTCACCGAGCCGCACCTGCACACGTCGGTCAAGGGCACGTTCTTCCGCTCCGCGACCCGGACCGCACTGCGGCGATCCGCCCGCTGCGTGGTCCCGTCGAAGGCCACCCGTGACGAGCTCATCCGCATCCTCGACGCCGACGCAACGCTGCTCGACGTCGCCTACCACGGTGTCGACCAGCAGACCTTCCACGTGCCCGCCGAGGACGAGAAGCTGCGCGTGCAGGCGCGCCTGGGCCTCGCGGGGCAGCCCTACATCGCCTTCCTCGGCATGCTCGAGCCCCGCAAGAACGTGCCCGGTCTGGTGCGCGGCTGGGTGAAGGCGTGCTCCGAGCGCGAGGACGCACCGGCGCTCGTGCTCGCCGGCGGCACCGGCTGGGACGACACCATCGACGCGGCCATCAGCGAGGTGCCCTCCCACCTGCGGGTGCTGCGTCCCGGCTACCTGCGCTTCACCGACCTGCCCGGTTTCCTCGGGGGCGCGCTGCTGGTGGCCTACCCGTCCCACGGCGAGGGCTTCGGCCTCCCGGTCCTCGAGGCGATGGCCTGCGGCGCCCCCGTCCTCACGACTCAGCGGCTGTCGCTCCCCGAGGTCGGTGGCGACGCGGTCGCCTACACCGAGCCGGACTCCGACGCCATCGCGGCGGCGCTCACCTCCCTGCTGGACGACCCGGCGCGCCGGGCGGCTCTGGGCGAGGCCGGCCACCAGCGCTCGCTCGAGTTCACCTGGGCCCACAGCGCCGAAGCGCACCTCGCGAGCTACGCCCGCGCCCTCTCGAGCTGATGCCCGCCGCCGTCCGGGTGGTCGTGGTCACCTGGGAATCCGCAGCTGTGCTGCCCGAGTTCCTCAGCTCCCTGCCCGCGGCCACCGTCTCGCCGTACGAGGTGGTGGTCGTCGACAACGCGTCGCCCTCGGGCCCGCCGACCGGTGACTTCAGACTGATCGAGAGCGGCGGCAACCTGGGATACGGCAAGGCGGCGAACCTCGGCGCCTCGGGCTTTGCGGGCGACTGGCTGGTGGTCGCCAACCCCGACGTCGCCTGGTCGCAAGGCGCCCTGGACACGCTGCTCAAGGCGGCGGAGAGCTGGCCTCGGGCCGGCTGCCTGGGTCCGGCCATCACGACGCCCGTCGGCGCGCTCTACCCGTCGGCGCGCGCGTTCCCGTCGCTGGGCCGGGGCATCGGGCATGCCGTCCTCGGGCCGTTCTGGCCGGCGAACCCCTGGACCCGGGCGTACCGCACCGAGCAGGGCTCGCCGGTGGAGGGACCGACCGGCTGGCTGTCCGGCTCCTGCATGCTGCTGCGGCGCGAGGCCTGGGAGCAGGTGGCGGGCTTCGACCCCAAGTACTTCATGTACTGCGAGGACATGGACCTGTGCCGGCGGCTGGCCGAGGCCGGCTGGCAGAACGTCTACGTGCCGTCTGCCGTCGTCACCCACGTCGGCGGCGCGTCGACGAAGGTGGCCTCGCGGCAGATGCTGCGCGAGCACCACAAGGCGATGTTCACCTACCTGTCCGAGCACTACCGGGGCCTCCGGTGGGCGCCGGTGCGGGCGCTGCTCGCCCTCGGCCTGGCCGCCCGTTGGGTGCTGGCCGCGCGGGTGCGCACCGTCGGTGAGGGTGCCGCGCCGACGCGCAGCTCCGATCTGCTCGGCTCCGCGGAGACGCAAGACCTGCTGGAGGACTCGTGAGGCACGCGCTCGTCCTGGCGGGGGGCTCAGGCACCCGGCTGTGGCCGTACTCGACCGGCGACGTCCCGAAGCAGCTCGCCCCGCTCTTCGAGGGCCGCTCGCTGCTCGACATCGCGGTGGAACGCGCCGCCGCTGTCGCACCGGACGTCTGGCTGGCGACGGGTGCCTCCCTCCAGGACGCGGTGAAGCAGGTGGAGGGCCTGTCGCAGGAGCGGCTGGTGCTGGAGCCGTCCGGTCGTGACACCCTGCCCGCGCTGACCCTCGCGATGTCGCGGATCGCGGCGGCGGACCCTTCGGCGGTGGTGGCGGTGCTGACCGCCGACCACCTCATCGAGCCGCTCGGTGCCTTCGTGTCGACCCTGGAGCGCGGCTTCGCCGTCGCGGAGGCGCATGACGACGCTCTCGTCACGTTCGGCGTGGTGCCGGACCACCCCGCGACCGGCTTCGGTTACCTCGAGCTCGGCGACCCGCTCACGGGCGACGCCCTGACGGTGGCGCGCTTCGCCGAGAAGCCGCAGCTCAAGCGAGCCGAGCAGCTGCTCGAGCAGGGCGCGCTCTGGAACTCCGGCATGTTCGTCTGGCAGGCCGCAACCTTCCTGCGTGCCGTGGAGGCGTTCGCGCCGCAGACCCTGGCACTCGTGCAGGACGGCACCGACGACGCGTGGGCCCAGATCCCCAGGGTGAGCGTGGACTACGGCGTCATGGAACCCGCTTCGACGTCGGCGGCCTTCACCGTGGCGGCCATCCCGCTGGCGGCCCGCTGGATCGATGTCGGCTCGTGGCCGCAGTACGGCGACGCGCTGGGGCGCGGGCACGACGGCAACGCGGTGGCCGCACGGACCGTGCTCGTCGACGCGCATGAGAACGTCGTCGCCTCCAGCGATGCCGACCACCTGATCGCGCTGGTAGGGGTGGAGGGGCTGGTCGTCGTGCACACCGACCGCGCCACCCTCGTCGTACCCGTCGACCAGGCGCAGCGGGTCAAGGAGCTTCATCAGCAGATCGTCGAGCAGCAAGGGGACTACGCGTGACACGCGCACTCATCACCGGGATCACGGGGCAGGACGGGCTGTACCTGGCCGAGTTGCTGCTGTCGAAGGGCTACGAGGTGTTCGGCCTGGTGCGGGGCCAGAACAACCCGAAGTACGACCTGGTCCGCGAGCAGGTGCCGGGTGTCCAGTTGCTCACCGGTGACCTCACGGACCTGTCCTCCCTGATGCGGGCGTTGGAGACGGCGCAGCCGAACGAGGTCTACAACCTGGGAGCGATCAGCTTCGTCGCGTACTCCTGGGAGAACGCGCACGTCACCTCCGAGGTCACCGCCAAGGGCGTGCTGAACATCCTGGAGGCGACCCGGCTGTTCTGCGGGTCCGATCCGGGCGCCGTCCGCTTCTACCAGGCGTCGTCGTCGGAGATGTTCGGCAAGGTGCAGCAGGTCCCGCAGACGGAGGGCACGCTACTGTGGCCGCGGTCGCCGTACGGGGTGGCGAAGGTCTTCGGCCACTACATGACCATCAACTACCGCGAGTCCTACGGCATGCACGCCTCGAGCGGGATCCTGTTCAACCACGAGTCGCCCCGCCGCGGCCCGGAGTTCGTCACCCGCAAGGTGTCGATGGCGGTGGCCCGGATCGCGCTGGGCCTGCAGGACACCGTCGCGATGGGCAACCTCGACGCCCGGCGGGACTGGGGCTTCGCCGGCGACTACGTCGAGGCCATGCACCGGATGCTGCAGCAGCCGATCGCCGATGACTACGTCGTAGCGACCGGGGAGACGCACTCGATCCGGGAGCTGCTCGACGTCGCGTTCGCGCGGGTCGGTATCGACGACTGGTCTCGCCATGTCGAGCTGGACAAGCGCTTCCTGCGGCCGGCGGAGGTCGACCTGCTCATCGGCGACGCCTCCAAGGCCCGCTCGGTGCTCGGCTGGCAGCCCACGGTGGCGTTCGAGCAGCTGGTGCACATGATGGTCGACGCCGACCTGGAGGCTGCCCGCTCGTGAGAGCGCTGATCACGGGCATCACGGGTCAGGACGGGGGGTATCTCGCCGAGCGGCTGCTCGCGGACGGCTACGAGGTCCACGGCCTCGTGCATGAGGGTGACCCAGCGGTGGCGGAGCTGCAGGAGCGCTGCGCTCCCCTGGTGCTGCACACCGGCGATCTGCAGTCCGGACCGTCGCTCGCAGCAGCCATGGCGGCCGCCGACCCGGACGAGGTCTACAACCTGGCGGGCATCAGCTCGGTCGCGTTCTCCTGGGAGCAGCCGGTCCTCACCTCCGACATCACCGCCCTCGGCGCGGCGCGGCTGCTCGACGAGGCGCGGTTGCTGCAGGAGCGGCGGGGCCACGAGGTCCGGTTCGTGCAGGCCTCCTCTGCGGAGATCTTCGGCAACGCGGGTGGGGTGCAGGACGAGTCGACCCCGCTCGCACCCACCTCGCCGTACGGCGCGGCCAAGGCCTACGCGCACCAGCTCTGCGGGCTTTACCGATCCGTCGGGGTCTTCGCCGTCTCGATGGTGCTGTTCAACCACGAGTCCCCGCGCCGCCCACCGACCTTCGTCACGCGCAAGATCACCCAGACCGTGGCGCGGATCGCGGCCGGACAGGCCACCGAGCTGGTGCTCGGCAACCTCGAGGCCCGCCGGGACTGGGGCTGGGCGCCGGACTACGTGGACGCGATGGTGCGGGCCGCGCGGGCCGCGGCCGCGACCGACTACGTCATCGCCACGGGAGAGGCGCACTCGGTGCGGGAGTTCGCCCATGCCGCCTTCGCGCGGGTCGGTATCACCGACCCCGACAGCCGGATCCGCGTGGATCCCGCTCTCGTCCGGCCCGCAGACCCCCCGGTGCTGGTGGGCCACGCGACCCGGGCCCGCACGGTCCTCGGCTGGGCGCCGACCGTCACCTTCGAGGAGCTCGTCGGCCGGATGGTCGACGCCGACCTCGCCTGCTGAGGAAGGAGATCAGGAGGCGGCGGCGAAGATCTTCCGCACGTCCCCCGACCCAGCAGAGGCCCCCATGCGCACGTCCGCAGTCCCGTGGCGCCTTCTCGCCGTTGCGGCGCTCACCGCGACGGCCCTCAGCACCGGAGGTGCCGGCGCTTCCGTCGTACCCGGTCCGACGCCTGGCTCCGCCTGCGGTCCTGGGTCGCTGCCCGAGAAGACCCAAGGCCGGGCACCGGCCTCCGACGTCGCGAGCGGCCGGTTCGCGAAGGGCTACTCCTGCAACCTGACGCAGATCAGCCACGTGGGCGCCTCCGGCGGCTACCGCGTCGAGCGGTACGTCGACAAGGCCGGCCACGAGTGCGCGTACTGGGACAGCACGCTGCTGTTCCCGACCTCGGTCCCGGACGAGAAGACCGAGGGCCCGGGCGTCTACGTCATGGACATGACCGACCCGGCGCACCCTGTGCACACCGACACCCTGCGCACGCCGGCGATGCTGTCGCCGCACGAGTCTCTCCGGCTCAACCAGAAGCGCGGCCTGCTCGTCGCGGACATGGCCACGCCGGCGACCGAGCCGGGCTTCGTCGACGTGTACGACGTCACGAAGGACTGCCGGCACCCGGCCCTGGAGGCCTCCAGCCCGGTCGGCGTGCTCGGTCACGAGGGCGCGTTCTCGCCCGATGGCAAGACCTTCTGGGTCGCCTCGTTGTACGCGCACACGATCGCCGCGGTGGACCTCACCAACCCGAGGGTCCCCAACCTGCTGTGGCTGTCCTACGACTACCAGTCGCACGGCGTCTCGATCAGCGACGACGGCAACACCCTCTACATGGCCGAGTCCGGCTACAACGACGGCGACTTCCACGGGCTCACCGTCCTGGACGTGCGTCAGATCCAGCGACGCCTGCCGTCCCCGAAGGTGCCCGTCATCACCCGGTTGACGTGGCCCAACGTCAGCACGCCGCAGAACGCGACACCCTTCGTCTCGAAGGGCCACCAGTACCTGCTCGAGACCGACGAGTTCGGGTCGGACGCCGCCATCGGCGCGGCCCGCATCATCAGCATCGACAACATCAAAAAGCCCCGGATCGTCAGCAACATCCGGCTCGCCGTCAACCAGCCGAAGATCCAGCCGGAGATCCAGGCCGACCCGGGCAACGACCAGCCGTTCCAGGGGTACCAGGCGCACTACTGCTCGCTGCCGTCCCGGATCGATCCCACGACCATCGCGTGCGGGTTCATCATGAGCGGCCTGCGGGTCTTCGACATCGCAGACGTGAGACACCCGCGTGAGATCGCGTACTTCAACAAGCCCGTCGTGCCGGGGTCGGTGCCCAACCAGCCGAAGCGAGCCGGGGGCTTTGCGATGTCCGCCCCCGCCTACGACCAGCAGACCGGCGACATCTGGTTCACCGACGGCAACAGCGGCTTCTACGTGGTGCGGCTGACCGGTACGGCCCGCCGCGGCCACTTCGCCGCGAAGACGTTCCTCCCCGGCAACTGACGCTCCCCGGTCAGAGCCTGGCGGTCTGCCAGGGAAGCCAGGGCGCGTCGCGCCACGCCGTTTCGCCGAGCTTCAGGTCGAGGGCGAGCAGCGAAGGCGACGTCTTCACGCAGTGGGAGAGGTGCCACACCACCGCGCGGGAGTCCTCGAAATGGTCGGCGTCGCAGAGCAGCTGCCACTCCTCGCCGTGGTCGCGGACCACGCGCATCACCGGCTCGCCATCCTCCGCCACGTGCGTGCAGACGTGCACAGGCTGTCCTGGAGTCGCGCCCAGCGTCCACTCCGGCTCCGCCCGCTCGATCGGGACGCGCCAGGCGGCCGGCTGCTCAGGGGAGTCCCACCGGAAGTCGCCAGACGGCTCCGGCCAGACCAGCTGGTACGCCGGTACCTCGCGCTGGTGGAACCAGCGCGACCACCCGACGGTAGCTGCCAGACCGGCGTCGGAGAGCTCGTCCACGACGACGGGTACGCGCGCGAGCGCACCCTCGAGAAGCTGCCCTGGGACCAGCGGAAAGCCTTGCAGGACAAGGGAGCTGACGCTCTCCAGCACGCTCGTCATGACATCCACTGCGAGCCCGGACATGACCAGCTCGGGATGGTCGGCGTGGTGCAGGAGCCCGACCGTGTAGGCGAAGCCGGGGGAGCCGGAGACGTGGACGATGTGCCGGCCGTGGCTCGCGACGTCGTGTGCGCAGCGCTGCTCGAGGGGGTCGGTCAGGACGGCAGCGGTGCAGAGCTGGCAGGAGCAGGTGCTGGGGGTCAGAGCGCGACCTCGAAGTCGGGCTCGGTCACGGTGCGGACGTCGTCGAGCGAGACACCCGGGGCGAGCTCGGTCAGCACGAGACCCTTCTCGGTGACGTCCAGGACCGCCAGGTCGGTGATGATCCGCTGAATGCAGCCGCGGCCGGTATAGGGCAGCGAGCACTCGCACACGATCTTCGGCGACCCGTCCTTGGCCGCGTGCTCCATCATGACGATGACCCGCTTGGCGCCGTGGACCAGGTCCATCGCGCCGCCCATCCCCTTGACCATCTTGCCGGGGATCATCCAGTTCGCCAGGTCGCCCTTCTCGGACACCTGCATGGCGCCCAGGATGGCGACGTCGATGTGGCCGCCGCGGATCATGCCGAACGAGGTCGCGCTGTCAAAGAACGCGGCCCCGGGGTTGATCGTGACGGTCTCCTTGCCGGCGTTGATGAGGTCGGGGTCCACGGCGTCCTCGGTCGGGTACGGACCGACGCCGAGGATGCCGTTCTCCGACTGCAGCACGACGTGGACGCCGTGCGGCACGTAGTTGGGCACCAGCGTCGGGAGCCCGATGCCGAGGTTGACGTACTGCCCGTCCTCGAGCTCCAGCGCGACCCGGGCGGCCAGCTCCTCCCTAGACAGCACGGACGGTCCTCCGCTCGATGCGCTTCTCGACGCCGGGTGCGTGGACCACCCGCTGCACGAACACCCCGGGCGTGTGGACCAGCATCGGGTCCAGTTCACCTGGCTCGACGAGCTCCTCGACCGAGGCGATCGTGATCCGACCTGCCGCGGCGCACAGCGGGTTGAAGTTCTGCGCCGACTTCTCGTAGACGAGGTTGCCGTGGCGGTCTCCGAAGCGGGCGTGCACGAGGGCGAAGTCGCACACGATGGCACGCTCGAGGACGTAGTCGCGGCCGTCGAAGGAGCGCACCTCCTTCGGTTCGCTGGCCACCGCGACGGTCCCGTCGGCGTGGTAGCGCAGGGGCAGGCCGCCGAGAGCTACCTGGGTGCCGACGCCGCCCGGCGTGTAGAAGGCCGGGATCCCGGCGCCGCCCGCGCGCAGCCGCTCGGCGAGGGTTCCCTGAGGGACCAGCTCGACCTCCAGCTCGCCGGAGAGGAACTGCCGCTCGAACTCCTTGTTCTCGCCGACGTAGGACCCCGTCGTCCGGCTGATCCGCTTCGCGCGCAGCAGGGAGCCGAGGCCCCACTCGTCCACGCCGCAGTTGTTCGACACCGTCCGCAGGTCGTCGACCCCCGTCTCCAGCAGGCCCTCGATGAGCGCCTGTGGGATGCCGCAGAGCCCGAAGCCCCCTACCGCCAGTGAGGCGCCGCTCGGGATGTCCCCGACGG
>JBHEMB010000576.1:0-3674 GCA_046262855.1 Mycobacteriales bacterium
TGCACTCGTCCATCCGCTTGCCGCGCTGGGCAAAGGGGACGCCGAGCAGCTCGAAGTCCTCGGGCCACGGGCTCAGACCGACCCCGAGAGCGAGCCGGTTGCCGGTCATGACCGCGAGCGAGCCAGCCTGCTTCGCGACCAGGGCCGGGGGCCGGATCGGCAGCTTCAGCACGAACGGCACGAACCGCAGCCTCGACGTGACGGCTCCGAGTGCGGCGATGAGGACGAAGGTCTCGAGGAACGGCTTGCCCCGCAGGAACTCGCGGTCCCCGTCGGCTGTGTAGGGATACGTGGAGTCCGACACCTCGGGATAGGCGAGGCTGTCAGCCACCGTCATGCTGTCGTAGCCGGCAGCCTCAACGGCCTGGGCGAGCGGTAGGTAGAAGGCCGGGTCGATCATCGCCTCGGCATAGCTGAACCGCATGTCCGGCAGCGTAGGGCTGCCAGGCAGCGACGGCGGCTGCGAGGCACACACCGCTGACCCTGCTGGGAATGCAGTCGCGCTCCTTCGGTTGACACAGGCAAGATCTGTGACAACCGAAGGAGCTGCTGCCCGTGACCGCCGTTGTCGACCGAGCGTCGGTCGGCCTTCGGTCCGAGCGCGGGCCGGTGCTCGGCGCGATCATGTTGACGACCGCCCTGATCGCCCTCGACAGCACCGTCATCGCGACCGCGGTCCCCACCGTCGTACGCGACCTGGGTGGCTTCTCCCAGTTCCCGTGGCTGTTCAGCGTCTACCTGCTGACGCAGGCGGTGACGGTCCCGATCTACGGAAAGCTGGCCGACATCTTCGGCCGCAAGCCGCTGCTGGTCTTCGGCGTCGTCGTGTTCGTGATCAGCTCGCTGCTCTGCGGAGTGGCCTGGTCGATGCCGACGCTGATCGCCGCCCGCGCCCTGCAGGGCATCGGGGCCGGTGCCGTGCAGCCGATCGGCCTGACGATCATCGGCGACCTCTACTCGGTCGAGGAGCGCGCCAAGGTCCAGGGCTACATCGCGGCCGTATGGGGCGTCAGCTCCGTGCTCGGACCCCTCATAGGAGGGCTGTTCTCCGAGTACATCTCTTGGCGGTGGATCTTCTTCATCAACCTGCCGCTCGGTGCGGTCGCGCTGGTCGCCCTGCAGCGCCGGTTCACCGAGAGCGTCGCCCACCGGAACCACCGCATCGACTACCTGGGCGCCTCGCTGCTCACTCTCGGCTGCTCGCTGCTGATCCTCGGACTCCTCGAAGGGGGTACGGCGTGGGCCTGGCGCTCCACGACCAGTGCCGTCGTCCTGGGGACCGCTGCCGTCGCCCTGCTGGCCTTCGTCCGGGTGGAGCGGCGCGCGGTCGAGCCGGTGCTTCCGCTCTGGGTCTTCCGCCGTCGTGTCACCGTCGGCGCCAACCTGGTCTCACTGCTGGTGGGGGCGCTGTTGATCGGCATGTCGTCGTACGTACCGGCCTACGTCCAGGGCGTGCTGGGAACCGGCGCGGTCGAGGCGGGGCTGGTGCTCGGAGCCCTGACGATCGGGTGGCCCATCGCGGCGTCCCAGGCCGGTCGCATCTACCTGAGGATCGGGTTCCGCAACACCGCCCTCATCGGCATCGTGTTCGCGATCGTCGGATCCACCTGGACGGCGCTGCTCGTCCAGAGCGCTCCGGTCTGGCAGGTCGCCGGCGCGATGTTCGTGACCGGGCTAGGGATGGGGCTCTCCTCGTCACCGGTCGTGGTGGCGGTGCAGTCGGTCGTCGGCTGGGAGCGGCGCGGCGTCGTGACGGGGACCAACATGTTCTTCCGCGCCATCGGGTCGGCCGTGGGGGCGGCCGTGTTCGGGGCCGTCGCCAACGCGACGTTGGTGCACCGCTATGCCCAAGCGCACCTCGCCAAGGGTGGCGTCGACGCAACGACGGACCTGCTGAAGGGACCCCCGGCGGTGGCGGCGTTCGCGCGGTCGGCGCTGTTCAGCGCATCGCACCACGTCTTCATCGCGCTCGCGATCTCGACGGCTCTGACGGCCGGCGCCATCGCGCTGATCCCGAAGCAGACCGTCGAGCTCGAGTTCCCCGATTGACGACCTCCGCCCCCGCGACCCTCGCGACAATGTGGATTCCACCGTGCTGGAGCACGGTCCCTGTCGCATTGTCGCCAGCTCTGAGGGCGCTAAAGCGGGCGTAGCGCCCAGCCGCGGTCGCGGACGTTGCGGAACAGGTCGAGGCCGGTCTTGGCGCGCAGCCGGCAGAGCTGGACGTCGACGCGACGCGAGGGCGCGGTGTCGCCCCAGCACACCCAGTGCAGCTGGTCACGGCTCCACACCTTGCGGGGAGCCGCGAGGAACAGCCCGAGCAGCTCCACCTGGCGCGGCGAGAGGTCGAGTTCCTCGCCGTCGAGGGTCACGAC
Organism: Mycobacteriales bacterium; assembly: GCA_046262855.1. GTDB lineage: Bacteria > Actinomycetota > Actinomycetes > Mycobacteriales > SCTD01 > RYN-111. The sequence goes on from JBHEMB010000576.1 coordinate 2,376, forward strand.
GTAACCGGCGAGGTCGACGACGAGGCCGCGCATCTGCAGCGGGCCCGCCAGGTTGACGCCGGCGTCGGCAGCGCGGCCCGCGAAGTCGCGGCCGGTGCCGCTGACCGAGCGCAGCAGAGGCGCGCCGACCTGCCGGGGCAGGCCAGCGGGCACAGTGGATGGCGCAGTGGATGGCGCAGTGGATGGGGCAGTGGATGGCGCGGGGTAGGCCATGAGTCATTCCTCCGGGGTGTCCGTCTTCGTCCCTGAAGACGCTAGGAAGCCCGGATTCCCAGAAGGTGACTCGCGTGTTTCCGAGGGGTTCCGAGGTGCGCACATTCCGGGGCGGCAGGCGCCTCTGCCGCAAGACGTGCGGTGGCAGCAGTCACACCCGGGACGATCAGCACCGGCCTCCGTGGTTGCGGGCGGCACTGTCCGCGCGCTCGCGACCCCTTTCCGGCCGTCCGCTCGGGCGCCACGCCAGACCCCTAGGGTGGACCCTCGTGAGCGACCGACTGGTGTGGATCGACTGCGAGATGACCGGCCTGGACCTGGGCTCAGACCTGCTGATCGAGGTCGCCGCCCTGGTCACGGACTCCGACCTGAACCTGATCGGCGAGGGCATCGACGTCGTGATCGGCGCGAGCGCCGAGGAGCTCTCCCGGATGCCCGAGGTGGTCCGCGACATGCACGCGCTGTCCGGCCTCACCGACGCCGTACTGAGGTCGACGGTCACCGTGCAGGAGGCGGAGCAGCAGGTGCTCGCGTATCTCAAGGAGCACGTGGAGCCGAACAAGGCGCCGCTGTGCGGGAACAGCATCGGGACCGACCGCGGCTTCCTCGCCCGCGACATGAAGGAGCTCGACGGCTACCTGCACTACCGGATGGTCGACGTCTCCTCGATCAAGGAGCTGGCGCGCCGCTGGTACCCCCGGGCGTACTTCAACTCGCCGAAGAAGGCAGGGGGGCATCGCGCCCTGGCGGACATCCTGGAGTCCGTCAAGGAGCTGAAGTACTACCGCTCGACGGTCTTCGTTCCGATGCCCGGGCCGACGAGCGACGAGGCCGCCGCCGCGGCCGCCGCGCTGAGCGCTGCGTCGGAGACGTGAGCCGCTAGACTTTCTGCGGTTCGTGGTGGGTGTAGCTCAGCTGGTAGAGCACCGGGTTGTGATCCCGGTTGTCGCGGGTTCGAGCCCCGTCACTCACCCCACGCAAGCGCGCAGGTCAGGGGCGGCGTCGCCGCCCCTGACCGGGCCGCCAGGACGGTCGAGCGGGCTGACGGCGGTGCTGTGCCCGGGCAGGAACCTCCAGGCTCAACGT
>JBHEMB010000577.1:0-2859 GCA_046262855.1 Mycobacteriales bacterium
CGAACTGCTCGCGGTCGAGGGCGTGGGTCCGGGCCAGCTCGAGCATCGCCCGTCCGCACCCGACCAGCTCGGAGGCGAGGGCGCGATGACCCACGGCGACAGCGTCGTCCCAGCTGCCGGGCACTGGGTCGGAGGAGGCGATCAGGTCGCCCTCGACGGCCAGCAGTCCGGCGGAGGGGTCGATCCCGGAGACGGGGCTCAACGACAGGTCACCGGCCGCGACCCTGACGACGACCGCCTTGTCGCCGTCGACGGCAGGCACCAGCAGCTCGGTGTCGGACGTCGTGAGCCCGTGCACCTGCAGCCGACCGTCCATGACGATCCCGATCCGCGTGCTGTCCAGCGGCGGCAGCACGAGCGTTCCGGTCGGCACGCCCAGCCCCGACAGCAGCACCGTGCTCAAGGCGGACGAGGTCGCGCAGGCCCGCCCCTGCGCGCTGAACAGTGCTTGTACGGCGGCAGCCGGCCACTCCTGGAGGGCGTCGGCCCAGCCGATGTCGGCCAGCGCGGCATCCAGAGCGGGACCGGTGCGGCCATCGACGGCCTGCCGGATGCTGGCAGCGAAGAGCTCGAGCTCGTCGGGGCTCATCAGCGGTCGCTCCCGAGGTCGAGCAGCCGGCGGGCGATGATGTTGCGCTGGATCTCGGCGCTGCCGCCGTAGATGGTGGCGGCCCGCGAGTAGAGGTAGTCGGTGCGCCAGCGGTCGCTGGCATCGTCGTCGCCGGTCACGATGCCCGGTCCGAGCGCGTCGAGGGCGAGGTCCATCACCGCCTGCTCCGTCGTCGCGAGGAGCACCTTGTCGACCGAGGTCTCCGCCCCGAGGGTGCCGCCGTCCGCGAGCCGGTGCTGGGTCGCGCGCGACCGCGCCCGGAAGGCGTACAGCAGCTGCGTGACCTCGCCGAGGTCCCGCGGGTCGATCGCTGTCGTGCTCTCGAGCAGGTGCTGCAGCCGGGTGTGCAGGAAGGCGCCCCGGTGCCACAGGGCGGTGCTGCGCTCGTAGGGCAGCAGGTCCATCGCGACCGACCACCCCTGACCCTCCTCGCCGAGGGTGCGGTCGAAGGGGACGAGCACGTCGTCGAAGAAGACTTCGCTGAACTCCTCGCGCCCGTGGATCGTCTCGATCGGCCGCACCGTGATGCCGGGGGAGTCCATGTCGACGAACAGCGCGGTAATGCCCCGATGGGCCGAGTCGGCGGTACCGGTGCGGGTCAGCAGGACGCAGCGCTGGGCGTACTGGGCGAAGCTCGTCCAGACCTTCTGGCCTGATACCCGCCAGCCGTCATCGGTGCGGGTCGCCCGGCACGTCAGTGCCGCCAGGTTGCTGCCCGTGCCAGGCTCGGAGAACCCTTGGCACCAGGTCTCGTCGCCGCGCAGAAGTCGCGGCACCATCTCGGCCGCGAGCTCGGGGGAGGCGTAGTCGATCATCGTCGGAGCGAGGACCTCGGTCATCGAGTACACGCCTGGATCCACGAGGTCGCGGGCCGTGAGCGCCTCGCCGAGGTACGCGCGCAGCAGGCTCGAGCCGCCGAGGCCGCCGACCCGTTTGGGCCAGCCCCACCGCATCCAGCCGGCGTCGTAGGTCAGCCGCTTGACCGTGGCGACCTGGGCCATGTGCTCGTCCAGGCTGCTGCCCGTGTGCTCGCCCAGCTCGGCAGCGCGCTCGTCCAGCCAGGCGTCGAGCCCGCGGCGGAACTCCGCCAGCGTCAGCGATGTCACGATGCCGTCGGCACCGGTCGGGTCGGGTCGTGCGGCCGGCCCGAGTCGGCCGTGCCGCTGCGCCGCAGGAACGTCATCGCGCGGGTACGCAGCCGCCAGCCTTCCGCGGTACGCAGGTAGGTGTCGGTGTACCAGCCGATCCGCATGTCGTGCGAGGTCTGGTCCACGAAGCACAGCGGCTGCTGGCCGGTACCACTGTCACCGTCCAGCTCGAGCGCGGGCGGACCGACAAGGAAGAGCCCCTTGGGAGCCGCCGCGACCAGCTCCGGGAACTGGTCCAGCCGGTAGGTGTCGCCGAACGCGCTGTAGGTCCCGTCGTCGGTGAAGACGTCGAGCACCGAGTTGATGTCGTTCTTGGTCATGCCCACGGCGTAACGGGCGAGCAGCTGCTGCACCTCGAGGACGTCAACGGTCTCCATACCCCCGACGATAATGGAGTTCTCTTGTGGCGGCAACGTCGCTCGCTAAGGTGTGGTAGATCGAGGGATGGAGGCGCACGGTGCATCAGGACTGGGGTCTGCGACAGGTGCCCGCCGAGCTGCGGGAGACGTACCGATCCAGGGGATGGTGGGACGACACCTCGCTCGGCGCGATGGTGGAGGCGGGCCTGGACAAGCAGGCCTCGGCCATCTTCCAGGTCCGCTCGAAGGTGCGACCCTGGGACGGCACCTTCGCCGACGTCGACCGGGGAGCCCGCGCGCTCGCGGCCTCGCTGCAGGGCCAAGGGGTGGGACCCGGCAGTGTCGTGGTGCTGCAGCTCCCCAACTGGGTCGAGGCGGGCATTGCCTTCTGGGCTGCGGCGTACCTCGGAGCCGTCGTGGTCCCGGTCGTCCACTTCTACGGTCCGAAGGAGGTCGGCTACATCCTCGACGTCACCGCGCCCGATGTCGTCGTGACCGCCGACCGGTTCGGCCGGACCGACCACCTGGAGATGTACGACGGGCTGCTCGCGACCAGGCCGGGGCCGCTGTGGCTGGTGGCGGGCGACACCCCCGCCGCGAAGCTGCCGGCCCGTGCGACCGCCTTCGCCGCCCTGCTCGACGCCGCACCTCTGAGTGGCGCTCTGCAGGTCGATCCGGATGCGCCGGCCGTCATCGGGTTCACCTCCGGGACCACCCGCGACCCGAAGGGCGTCGTCCACTC
>JBHEMB010000578.1:0-11030 GCA_046262855.1 Mycobacteriales bacterium
CACTTGCTCCGGCCGCCTGGGGGTCGACCAGGAACAGTCCCGTTCGCCCGCCCTCGTCCGCAGCTTCGACGAGGATGCGAGCAGCGACATCGGCCAACGGGACGTGCCGCACCTCGCCGGTGATCCGCCAGCTCTCGCCGCCCGCCTCGGCCGCCAGCGGTGGACCGGTGAGCAGCCCAGCGGTGAGCAGCAGCTCGCCGGAGCAGAACGGCGCGAGCAGCCGGGCCTGCTGCTCCGCGGTTCCCAGCCGGCTCAGAGGGAGGGCCGCGAGCACTAGTGGCTCGACGACGAAGACGTTCGCTGCGCTGCGGGCGGCCTCCTGCACCAGCAGGCACAGCTCGATGAACCCGGCGCCGCTGCCGCCCTGGTCCTCGGGCACCGCGATGCCGACGAGACCGGCCGCGGCCAGCTCCTTCCAGAGCTCGTCGTCGAACCAGCCACCGTCGCTCTCGAGCGCGGCGAAGCGGTCCCGAGTCGCCTTGCTGGAGAGGATCTGCGCCGCGAGGTCGCGCACGGCGACCTCCTGCTCGTCAAGGGTGTAGTCCATGGGTCTCCTCCTAGCGCTTCACGCGCGGCAGACCCAGACCCAGCTGGGCGATGATGTCTCGCTGGATCTCGTTGGCGCCGCCGATGAAGGTCATGACATTCGAGCTGCTCCCACCGGTCCTGACGGCGCCGTCTAGACCCACGACTTCGCTCAGCAACCGCTTGCTGCGGCCACTCAGCTCTGAGCCGAACACCTTGGCCGCCGACGCTTCTGCCGGCTCGAGGCGGCCGGCGTCCACCTCGGTGGCGAGCTTGGCGTTCAGCAGCTTGAGGAACTCGACATCGGCGTGGACGCGCGCCAGGTTGTTGTGCACCCACGGCTGGTCGATCACCCGGGACCCGTCGACAATCTTCGTCTCCCGCGCCCACTCAAGGACGCGCAGCAGGGAGGCCTCGACGGGGGCGGAGGAGACCAGCGCCACCCGCTCGGAGTTGAGCTGCCCGGTGACCATCCGCCAGCCGTTGTTCTCGCCGCCGATGCAGTTCTCGATCGGGACGCGCACGTCGTCGAAGCCGACCGAGGCGACCGAGTGACCGCCGAGGGTGCGCAGCCGCGTCGAGGAGATCCCCTCGGAGTGCCGCGGCACGATGAGGACGGAGATGCCCCGGTGCGGTGCGGCGTCCGGGTCCGTGCGCACGGCCAGCCAGATGTAGTCGGCGGCCTCCATCATCCCGGTCCAGAGCTTCTGGCCGTTGATGACGTACTCGGCGCCGTCGCGGACCGCGCGCGTCTTCAGGGAGGCGAGGTCGGTGCCGGCCTCCGGCTCGGAGTAGCCGATGGCGAAGTGCACCTCGCCGCGCAGGATGCCCGGTACCAGGGTGCTGCGCTGCTCGGGCGTGCCGTGCGCGGCGATCGCCGGTCCGACGCTGTTGATGGTGAGCAGCGGCAGCGGCACGTCCGCGAGCGAGGCCTCGTCGCTGAAGATCGCCTGCTCGACCATCGACAGGCCCTGCCCCCCGATGTCCTTCGGCCAGCCGATGCCGAGCCAGCCGTCGGCACCGAGCCGGCGCACCACCTGCCGGTAGGCCTCGGTGGCCTCGGCTGCGTAGTAGCCGTAACGGAACGCGTGCCGGAGCTCGTCGGTCATGATCTCGGCGAAGTACGCCCGCAGCTCGGCCCGCATCTTCTCGTGCGCAGGGGTCTCCGCGAGGTGCATCAGACTTCCTTTCCAGCCGGGACGTGTGACGGACGTCAGACGGCGACCGAACGTAGAACGGTTACGTGCAGGCGCTCAAGCAATGTCCCGTACGCCGGGACGCCTGGTGATCCACGCGGTGCTTACGCACTTTGAACGGCCTGAAGAGTGCGCCAACTCCGCGTGGATCATGGTGAAGGGGCGCTCAGGCGAGCGGGGCGCAGACCCTGCAGGGCGACAGGCCCTCGGTGTCAGTGCCCACCGGGACCAGGTCATCGCGCTTGGCCACCAGCCCGCAGTCGCTGCGGTGCAGCGTCGTGCCCTTGCCTGCAGTCACGAGCTGGACCGGCTCTGTCGCCGCGGCCGTGGCTGTGCCCTGCGCGACCGCGAGTGCGAGCAGCGCCTCGGTGAGCCGCTCCGACGACTCCCTGCCCTGCTGGGCGATCTGCGCGAGCCATGCACCGAAGAAGAGGAACCCGCCCACGAGGACGAGGCCCAACCCCAGCAGGCCGCCCGAGACGACGTAGGAGATCTGGTCGTACTCGTACGGCGTGTTGGCCGTGCCGTACCAGCCGAGCCCGATCACCAGCAGGCCGAGCGGGAGGAGGACCGCTCCGCCCCGGAGCATCAGTGTCCGGACGCGTGCCGCGTCGGACAGCAGGCCGCGACGGCCTGTCGCGGTCAGCCGTTCCCACCGGTGGCTGTGCGGGGCAGGGGTGGACATCGCGGTCATGGGTCAGGCCTTTCGCAGGTCAGGCAAGCCGTTGTTGAGTCCGTGCGGGCACAGCTCGCTCGTCCCGAGGACGACCGCGCTCATCCGGCGCAGCCAGCCGCCGGCGAGGGCAGCGGCGGCGACCGCGCCGAGCAGCAGCGCACCGGGAAGGGTGAAGCGATCAGGAAGGCCGCCCGGATGCGTTGCGCTCAGCAGCGGACCGGGGCCTGACGAGCCGAGCTGCGGCGGCAAGTCGGCACCCGGGACGCCGGGGGCGGCCGGGTTCAGGGGCGGGGCTACTGAGGTGCCGGGTGTCACCGGCCCGCCGAACCCGAGATCCGTGGGCAGCGTCGGCAGGCCGATGCCCTGCACCGTGTCGACGGTGGACTGCACCTTGGCGAGCGTGAAGACGTAACGCGGTGACAGGTAGAGCGCCGCCCCGAGCGCGCTCTTGATCGGCCCGAGCTGGTCAGGCAGGCCGTTGATCGCATCGCCGACGGCGGAGATGGGAAGCGCATCCAGCTTGTGGCGGAGCACACCGCAGTCCACCTCGAGGACGAGCGCCGAGTCGGTCGAGGTCAGCAGGGAGCCTTGGCGGTCGTACACAGGCTTCGGGACGGTCACCTTGATGCCGAGCTGTGAGAAGGCAACATCGGGGTCGGCGGGCAGTCCAGGGATGCTGATGGTCTGACCCGGGGCAGCGGCTCCGTCGGGGCCGATCCGGACGACCTGGTCGGCCAGCCGCAGGCTGGTGTACGACGCCTGGCCGGCGCCCTTGGTCTGGTGACCGTTCGTGGTGCTGACGGCACGCGCGGAAAGGCCGGCCACCCTGACGAGCCCGCCGAGCAGGGAGATTTCGTTGGCAGAGGCCTGAGCCGTCGCGACCACCTGCTTCCCGCTGCTCTCCACGCGACTCGTGGCCGAGGATCCGGCAACGTCGGCAACCGCCGACAACGCAGTGGGCAGGGGGCAGGCTCCGGTCCCGGGCTTGTCTTGCACGTCGCAGTCGCCGGAGTAGCCGGCTTGGGCCGTCGCCAGCGTTGCCGCGGCTGAGGTGCGCATGACGGCACCCGGCACGGTGTCCTTCGAGTCGGTGGTCGGGCCAGCGGGGTAGCTCGAGTTCGACTGCACCGGGTAGCCCAGGGCGCCGATCTCCGGTGGCAGCCCGATGGTGTCCGCGATCACCTTGAAGCCCTCACCCACGGCCGCACCAGGCCAGAGCAGGCTGGCCCGGCTGCGGGAGCCGCCGCTGTCCGCGACCGCTTTGCTGTAGCCGACCTCGATCTCCGCCTGCGGTGTCGCCGGCACGGGGATGGTGGGCTCGTAGACGTCGACCTCGAGCGGCGTGGCGACCGCGCTGGTGCTGAAGCCGCTGTACGGCGGTTTCGCCGCCGCTCCAGCTGACGGGGTAGCGACCAGTGTCACCGCCGCACCCACGAGGCCGATCGACAGCAGCCCGCCCGCCAGCGCACGAGTTGTCATGCTGCACCTCCCAGGACGACGTCGGACATCTGGTCGAGGACCTCGTCAGGCTCGCCGGTCGCAACGACACGACCGCCGACCATGACCGCGGCGTAGTCGGACACCTTCAGAGCCGTCCGCGCGAACTGCTCGATGCACAGGATCGAGACCCCGCTCGCCGCGATCTCGGCCACCTTGTCGTAGAGCTCGGCCACGATCTTCGGGGCTAGGCCCATCGACAGCTCGTCGAGCAGCAGCAGCGCAGGCTCGCAGGCCAGCGCGCGCGACATGGCGAGCATCTGCTGCTCACCTCCCGACATCGTCCCGGCCAGTTGTGAGCGCCGCTCCGCGAGCCGGGGGAAGTAGGAGTACGCCGTCTCCAGCACTGACTCCTCGGGAACGCCGGCGTAGGACATCAAGCGCAGGTTGTCCTCGACCGACAGGTTCGGGAAGACCGAGCGACCCTCCGGCACGGTGCACAGGCCCAGTCGCGCCAGCTGCTCCGAGCCGGCACCGCGGACGTTCACACCGGCCAGGTGCACATCGCCGGAGGTCGACTGCTTCTGCCCGCTGATGATCTTCACCAGAGTGCTCTTGCCGGCGCCGTTCGGGCCGAGCAGCGCCACCACAGCGCCCTTGGGAACGCTCAGGTCGACGCCGCGCAGCACCTCGATCCGGCCGTAGGCGGCGTGCACGTCACACACCTCGAGGATGGGCGTCGTCATGCCGGCACCTGCTCCGGATCGTCCTCGCCCAGGTACGCCTTCTGCACCAAGGCGTTGGAGCGGATCTCCGCACCGCTACCGGTCGCGATGACCCGCCCGAAGTCCAGCACGTGGATCGTCTCGCACACCGACATCACCAGGGCCATGTCATGCTCGACCATGAGGATGCCCCGCCCCTCCCCCGCCAGGTCCTGCAGGAGGCGACCGAAGTCCTCCGTCTCACTCTCGTCCAAACCGGAGGACGGCTCGTCCAGCAGGAGCAGCCGAGGGCTGCTGGCCAGGCAGCGGGCCAGCTCCAGCAGCCTGGCGGTGCCCGTCGGGATCGAGTCGGCGCGCTCGTCGGCGTACGCCAGGATGCCCACGCGCTCGAGCAGAGCGTCCACGTCCGCGGCGTCGCGGCTGAGCAGGCCCCGAACGCCGCCGTGGATGTCCTGGGCGACACGGACGTTCTCCCGGACGGTCAGCGAGCCGAAGGCCTCAAGCCGCTGGAACGTGCGGGCGATCCCGCGCCGCGCCCTGCGGTGCACAGGCGCGGAGGTGATGTCCTTGCCGTCCAGCAGCACCTCGCCCCGGGTCGGTCGCTGCAGCCCGCTGATGACGTTGAAGCAGGTGGTCTTCCCGGCACCGTTCGGTCCGATCAGGCCTGTGACGGTGCCGGCTTCTGCGGTGAAGCTCGCCTGCGCAACCGCGACGACACCGCCGAACTGCACCATCAGATCGTCGACCTCAAGGAGCGGCATGCGCCACCTCCCTGCCGGGCACGCTCTCGCGGACGGTTGTTGATCGGACCGTGAGGGCCTGCAGCCGACGACTGGTCATGAAGGCCAGGTTGGCCAGGCCGTTGGGGTCACGACCCAACGCCACGGCGCCGAACCCGATGACGGCGAAGATCAGGCCGGCGAGCGAAGGGTGGTCGCTCTGCAGGACAGGAAGAAGCATCAGCCCGACCCCGCCGAGCGCAGCCCCCGTCACCGACGTCACACCGAAGACCACCGCGAGCAGGAGCAGCGGAAGGCTGTTGAAGTACTGGAAATCCGCTGCGCCGATGGTGCCGCGCAGGCCGGCGAACAGCGCACCTGCGAGCCCCGCCATGGCAGCCGAGAGCCCGAACAGGCCAACCCGGAACCAGCGCAGGTCGAGCCCGAGGGTCCCGCAGGCAGCCGGGCTGTCGCGCATCGCGACGAGAAGCCGGCCGAGCACTCCCCGTCTGAGCGCGAGCACGCAGCTGCCCATCAGGACGAAGAAGACCGCCATGGTGACGACATAGCTGGAGGTCGATGTGATGCGCTGCCCCAGCAAGGACAGCCGATCCGCAGACAGGGTGTCGTTGAACCCGAACGCGAAGCTCGCCTGGAAGACAAGCTTGTCCATCAGGACGCCGAAGGCCAGCGTCGCGAGGGCCAGGTAGAGGCCGGTCAGCCGGAGCACCGGCAGCGCGACGAGCGCGCCCACAGCACCCGCCACCAGCGCCGCGACCAGCAGCCCGCCGAGGTTGGGGGCATCGATCTTCGCGTAGACCAGCGCGCCGATGCCGGCGAAGCTGAGCTGCGCCAGCGAGACGTGACCGCCATAACCCGTCAGCAGGACCAGGGACAGCATGACCATGGCGTAGGTGGCCGCGGTGCCGACCAGCAGCAGCTTCGACTCCGAGAACGTGTCACCGAGGAGCCAGACCCCGACAAGCAGCAGGATGCCGAAGACGAGGGCCTTACGAGGGCCGGGAACGGGGGCGGAGACGATGCCCTTGACCTGGCCGATGCGCAGCTGTGCCTGCGGCATGGCCACGACCACCACGAAGAGGAACAGCGGCGGCACCACGTTGCGCAGGTCGTTCCACAGCCCCGACGTGGGCAGGTATCCGGTGGCGTAGGAGCTGATGAGCCCGAGGCCAAGGGCACCGGCGAAGGTGAGCGGCAGGCTCTTGAGGCGCCCGACCATGGCAGCGGCGTAGGCGTTGATCACCAGCAAGGTGAGCGCGTAGTAGTCCAGCCCGACCACGGAGACGAGCAGGATCCCACCCAAGCCGGCCAGCGCGATCCCGAGAGCCCAGGACAGAGCCGCAACCCGGTCAGGCGCACCGCCGAAGAGGCGAAGCAGCTCCGGGTTGTCGACGGAGGCCCGCATGGCTGCACCGATCCGGGTGCGGTTGAGCAGCACGTAGAGACCCAGCGCCACCAGCCCCGCGACGGCCATGGTGATGAGCTGGTGCGCGGTGACGAACACCGCGCCGACGTGCTGTCCGTGCCCTGCCAAGAACGGTGGCACCGCGCGGGCCGCGGGCTTCCAGACCTGAGTGGCGACGCCGATGCAGCCGACCATCAGCCCGACGGTGACGACGAGCGAGACGCCGACCGGGCCCTCACCCAGACCACGGGCGACGAAGCGCTGCACGAACCAGCCCATCGCCGGAGCCACGACACCGAGCACCAGCAGCAGGGCCAGCCAGACCGGCAGCCCCTGCCGGACGCTGAGGACCCAGAACAGGAACGACAGCACCATCCCGAACGCACCGTGGGCAAGGTTGAACACGCGGGTCGTCGCGTAAGTCACGACCAGACCGGACGCAGCGACCGAGTAGGCCGCAGCCGAGAACAGGCCGAAGATCGTGAACGACAGCCACGAGGTCACTTTGCGCTCGACAGTCCGTGGCACGTGTAGGCCCGGGGGCCGTCCGGGACCCACTTGCCCCCGCGCAGCACGATCCAGCGCACGCACTCGGCGCTGGTCCGGGGACCGACGTGCTGAGGAGCGTGCAGGCCGTTACCGGTCCAGTCGTCCACTTGGGAAAGCGCCGAGATGAGCGACTGGCGGGTGAGTCCGGCGCCCAGCTTCTGGGCCTGCTCGACGAACAGTCGAGCGGCCGACCAGGAGTAGAGCCCGAAGTAGCTGGGGGCGGCACCAGGGTGCACCTGCTGCAGCCAGGACTGGTAGAGGGCCATCTCCTTGTTCGTGCTGGCCTCCTCGAACATCGCCGTCGTCGAGAAGACGTGGGTGCCCTCGACCGCAGACCCGCCCGACTGCACGTAGCCGCTGTCGTAGGCAGTGGGGTCGTAGGCGAAGAAGTCCGGCTTGTAGCCCTGCTGCTGCATCGCCTGGGCGAGCCGGATGCCGTTCTGGTAGGGCCCGAGGAACTGCACGTACTTCGCGCCCTTGTTCTTCAGCTGCTGCACATAGGGCGCGTAGTTGAACTCCGAGATGTCGATGCCCTGGCGGTAGACGAAGTGCATGCCGCGGCGCTCCATCGCGTTCGCCTGGGCGTTTGCGTTGGCCGGGGCCGTCGCGGCGTTGATGTAGAGCATGGCGGCCGCCTTGGCCGCGGCCGGGTAGTCCTTGATGACGTGGTCGGGCATGGCGTTGGCGAAGGTGCTGGAGTCGACCGTGTCGGAGGCGAAGCAGGACGTGCACTTCTGCCGTTCGCTGGAGATCCCGGCCGCACGCAGATCAGGAAGCCCGCAGCCCTGCGCCGTTGCCGCGCCGCCGCCGTCGAAGCCGGCCATCGACCCGACCGCGGCGAAGGACTTGGCGCAGGCCGTCAGGTAGGCCTGCTTGTCCGCGCCGTTGTCTGTACGTGTGTCGAGCGGAAGCAGCTCGAGCTTGTGGCCGCAGATGCTGGACGTGGCGTTGAAGTAGGCCACGTAGGCCCTCGTCGCGTCCTGCGAGGACTGGAAGAGCCCCGGCACCGGACCGCTGATGTCGGACGCGTTCGCGATGACGATCTTGTCCTTGGTGATGCCGGTCTGGTCCTTGATCCCCGCGCAGGCCGCGGGATGCTGGCCGGAGGTGGAGCCAGTGCTCCCAGTCGTGCGGGTGCCCCCGCCAGAGCCCGACGTGCTGCCTGTGGTCGACGTCCCGGACGTCGACGTCGCCCCGGTGGTGCCGCCACCGCTTCCGGTCGTGGTCGTGACGGGCGCCTGGGTCGCCCCGGTGTCGCCCTGACTGACCGCCGCCCCCTGCAGGCCGACGTTCGCCTTGGCCACCTCGCTGGGCTCGAGCTGAGACCCGCAGGCGGTCAGCGCGAGTGCGAGTCCAGCACCGATGAGGCCGCTGGCGAGGTTGCGACGGCGCATGACGCGGCTGCTCCTTGGATGGCGGCGCCGAGGGCGCGCTGAGGGCTGGGTCAGGGACGCATCACGCGATCGGCGCATGCCCGTCTCATCTTCATCTTTGCTCGCGAGCGTGACATGATGCATGCCAACAGTCAAGTGATTGGCACGCCGCCGTCGAGCTCTCAATCTGGTTCACCTGCCACGGTGATGAGGAGGGCTTCCGCCCGCACGACCTCGACTCCGCGCTGCTGCACGGATCCGGTCGCACGCACCTTCCGGCCGGCCACCTCGACGAGCCTGGCGGTGAGGTGCAGCGGTTCGTCGAGGGGTACGGCGGCAAGGAACTCGACCTCGAGCCGCACTGTCACCGCGCGTAGGCCCTGGACCTGCACGAGGGTGCTGATGAGGGCGTCCATCATCGCGGCACTGAACCCACCGTGCAGGACCTGGGGCGGACCCTCGAGCAGGGCCGTCGGCGCGAGAGCCGCCGTCGCGAGATCGCCGTCCACCTCGATGGTCAACGGGATGCCGAGCGGATTGTGCCGGAACACCTGCCAAGGCTCACCCGCCGCTGTGCGGGCGATGGCGGCCCGGTCCAGGTTGAGGCGTAGGCCCTCGACCTGCCTGCTGGCGCCCGCCAACTGCGTGGCTCGCTCGACCAGCCGAGCAGCCTCGTCGAGGTCCGCGACCGGAACGGTGCTCGTCGCGGCCGCCAGCATCAACGCGCGCACCTGCGTGACCAGCCGTTCTGCCGCCGCCAGCTGCTCCTGCTGGAGCGCGCCCGCCGTGGCCGGACCGCTCACGCCGGAGCACCGATCCGGGGTGCGTCGGGCAGCAGGTCGCCCAGCTCCGCGGCCACCGCAGCCGCCGTCCCGAGCGTGAAGGCGATCTCGCGGCCCCAGAGGAAGTAGCGGTGAATGGGGTAGTCGACGTCGGCTCCCATGCCGCCGTGCAGGTGCTGGGTGGCGTGCACAGCGCGCAGTCCACCGGCCGAGGCCCACCAGGTCGCGACGAGCGCAGCCGACTGCGCCGCCTGCTCGTCACCGTCGTCCAACAGCCAGGCGGCCCGCATGGCGGTGAGCCGGATCGCCTCGGTGTCGAGGTGCGCGTCAGCGGCTCGGAGGGCGACCGCCTGGTTGGTGGAGAGCGGTCGGCCGAACTGGTGACGCTCGGAGGTGTAGGCGGCTGTCTGGCTGAGTGCCTCGCGGCAGACCCCGGCCTGCACCGCGGCCAAGGCGGTCCGGGCCCGCATCAGGGTCCAGCGGACGACCTCGTCCCCGTCCGCCGGCAACAGGTCCTCAGCTCCGACCGTGACCTCATCGAGCTCCAACCGTGCGCTGCTACCGCGCGCGGTGACCGCGAGGGGCGTCACCGCGACGCGAGGCTGTCCCGTAGGCACGACGAACACGCCCGTGCGATCGCCGAGATCCGCGGGTACGACGACGGCTGCCGCCACTGCGGCACCAGACACCGGTTCGAGCCGGCCGGACAGCCGCCAGCCGTCGCCATCCGGAACGGCCAGCAACCGGCGTACCTTGCCCGTGGCGTCGGGGAGGAAGCCACCGGCGAGGACGTGCGAGCCGGTGAGCAGCGGACTGATCCAGCGCTGCACCTGCGACGCATCGCCGAAGGCGGCGACCGGCAAGGCCGCCCCTGCGAGGGCGTTCCAGAGCGGCACCGGGGCGACCCGGCGGCCTTGCTGCTCGAGCAGGACAGCTAGCCCGAGCATCCCGAGACCGGCACCGCCGGCCTCTACCGGCAGGCCGATGCCGAGCAGCCCTGACGTCGCCAAGGTGCTCCAGAGCGCCGGGTCGTGACCGCCGAGGCCGATCTCCACCTTCCGGACGCGGTCGACCGTGGCGAGGTCACGGAAGATGTCCTCGGCCAGGTCGCGGACGGCGAGGAGGTCCTCATCGAGCTCGAAGTCCATCTCAGTCCCCTCTGGTGGCGCCCGCGAGAGCGGGCTGTACGACCGGGGTCATCGGCGCCGCTGGACGCCGACGGGCGCCGAGGGTCATGCCGAGGGTCTTGCCGGCGACGATCTCCCGCATCACCTCGTTGGTGCCGCCGCCGAAGGTGTTGTTCTGCGCGCGGCGACCGAGGTTCTCCACGCGGCCGTGGAGCACGGCACCCGGCGTACCTGGGCGCAGGAGGCCCGCACTCCCCATCACCTCGAGCAACATGTTGTAGGCGCTGACGACAGCCTCCGTGCCGAAGACCTTCGCTGCGGCGGAGTCGCCTCCGCCCAGCGAGTTGTGCGCCACGTCCGACACCAGGCGCAGGTTGATGAGCTCGGTCGCGGCGAGGAGCGCGTAGACCTCGGCGAGCTTGCTGCGCACCCATGGGACGTCGAAGAGCACGCCGGGGCCGACGGGTTCCTCGCGTGCCCAGGCGAGCACCTGGT
>JBHEMB010000579.1:0-3467 GCA_046262855.1 Mycobacteriales bacterium
GTCGAGCGCCTCGAACACAGCCACCGTGCCCGCCCCCGCGGCCAGCAACCCCACGAACGTGTCGAGCGCCGCGGCCGGCCAGGGGTCCGGCAGCGGCGGGCACGACTGCAGCCGCGACAGGGTGATCGGAGCGATCGGCAGCTGCGCACGGGCCGCGGCCTCCGCCACGCGCAGCACCAGCACCGGGTCGTCCGGCGGCGCGGCGTCGCGCGCCAGCAGCACCTCGCCGTCCTGCTCGACGACGTCGTCCGCGAGCGGTCGGCGGGCCGACCCGGGCGCGGACCGCAGGCCCAGCATCCGGCGCTTCGGCGCGCGTGGAATGGCGCGGCGCCAGGTGGTGTCACCGGCATAGGCGATGGTGCGTGCAGCGGCGCTGACCACACCCATGAGGTGATCCGCGTCTCCGGCCCCGAGCGCGGCGGCCACCCCGTCCTGCTCCTGCATGAGCAACCGGTCGACGACCCGGCGTCCCGCACGGCCGGTACGGCGGTGCAGCTCGCCTCGGACGTCCAGCAGCAGCTCGTAGGCGGCCCGCACCTCGGCGGTGGGAGGGTCGGCGACCTGGGCGATGGCGAGGGCGTGCAGAGCATGCACGTCGCGCAGCCCGCCCCGGGCCTCCTTGAGGTCGGGCTCGAGCAGGAACGCCACCTCGCCGTACTGCCGGGCGCGCTCCTCGACCAGCTCCCGCAGCTCGGGCAACCGCTTGGCTGCACCCGCTCGCCAGCTGGCACGGGTGGACGCGATCAGCTGCTGCCCGAGATCGGCGTCCCCCGCGACGAAGCGGGCGTCGAGCAGCCCGAGCGCCGCCTTGAGGTCAGCTGCCGCGACGGCCGTTGCCTCGGCGACGGTGCGAACCGAGTGGTCGAGCCCGAACCCGCTGTCCCACACCGGGTACCAGACCGTGTCGGCGATCGCGGCGACCGTGCTGCGGGACCCGTCGTGGAGCAGGACCAGGTCGAGGTCGCTGCCCGGCGACGGGTCCTGCCGCCCGAGCGCCCCGACGGCGATGAGGGCCACACCCGGACCCGGCTCGCCGAGCAGAGCCGCGAGCCAGTCGTCGTACAGCGTGGTCAGTGCGGCACGCAGCTCCGCACCCCGCAGCTCGGCGTCACCGAGCAACGCCTCGCGGTCCGCCTTGATCTGCACCCGTGCATCCTGCCTGAGCCGGGAGCCGCCCCTCTACAGGGCCTCTGGCTCGCGCTCGCCGATGCGGACCCGGACGACTGTTCGACCTCGCTGACCCGGACCTGCACAGCGGTGTGAAGTCGCCTCAGTGCAGCCTTCCCATCGTCCGCACGGAGCCGAGGTCGTAGGCGGACTCCGCGTGCAGGGCCTGGTCAAGACCCAGGTGCTCGTCCTCCTCGGACACGCGAAGCGGGACGAGCGCGTTGACGGCCTTGGCGAGCAGCCAACTGACGGTGAAGGCGAACGTGGCGGCGGCGAGGACGGCGACGGCCTGCCGACCGAGCAGCCAGAACCCACCGCCGTACAGCAGTCCCTCGTGCGCCACCGCCGGATTGACGTCGCTGGTGGCGGCGAACCCGAGAGAGAGCAGCCCGATGACGCCACCCACGAAGTGCACGCCGACGACGTCGAGCGAGTCGTCGTAGCCGAGCCGGAACTTGACCTGCACCGCGAACAGGCACGCCGCACCCGCGAGGGCGCCGAGCAGCAGCGCCGGCAGCGGCTGGAGGTATCCGCAGGAGGGCGTGATCGCGACCAGCCCTGCGATCGCCCCAGACGCTCCACCGAGCGTCGTTGCGGAGCCGGTACGCCAGCGCTCGACGGCCAGCCAGGCGAGCATCCCGCCCACCCCGGCGAGGTGGGTGGCGACCAGCGCGCTGACCGCCAGCTCGCCCGCGTGCAGCGCCGAGCCGGCGTTGAAGCCGAACCAGCCGAACCACAGCAGCCCCGCGCCCAGCAGCGTCAGCGGCAGTGAGTGCGGCGGCATTGCCTCGCGCGGCCAGCCGATCCGGCGGCCGACGACGAGCGCCAGCGCGAGGCCGCTGGCGCCGCAGTTGATCTCGACGACGGACCCGCCCGCGAAGTCCAGCGCTCCGAAGCGCGCCAGCCAGCCGCCAGGGCTGAACGCCCAGTGCGCGAGCGGCGCGTACACGACGACGGACCAGAGCGCGATGAAGACGAGGAAGCCACCGAGTCGGACGCGGTCGGCCGACGCGCCGGCAATGAGGGCGGCCGTGATGACGGCGAACATCAGCTGGAACGCCATGAACAGCAGCGGCGGCACGGTGAGGTCGAACCCCGGGACGGGCTGGCTCTGGTGCGCCAGCCCCGTGAAACGGAACCCGCCGAGCAGACCGTTGCCGTCACCGAAGGCGAACGTGTAGCCGAGGAGGACCCACGTGACGCTGACCACGGCGATGCACACGTAGTTCTGCATCAGCATCGCGAGCACGTTCTTGGCACGGACCATGCCGCCGTAGAAGAACGCGAGACCAGGTGTCATGAGGAGCACCATGGCGGTGCAGCACAGGAGCCAGGCGGTGTCGCCGCTGTCGATCGTCACGGTGCGCGACGGTGTTGCACAGGCATGCCGCTGAGGTTTCCGGCGTGTTTCAGCCATGTGAACGCGCCCGCCCCGGCGCTGCGGGGCGGGCGCGTCAGACCGAGCTAGAGCGCCTCGGCTCCGCGCTCACCCGTGCGGACCCGGACCACGTCTTCCACGGGTGTCACCCAGGCCTTGCCATCACCGATGGAGCCGGTGCTGGCGGCGGCCACGACCGCGTCCAGGATCCGTGCCGCGTCCGCGTCGTCGACCAGGATCTCGATGCGCACCTTCGGCACGAAGTCGACGGTGTACTCAGCCCCGCGGTAGACCTCGGTGTGGCCGCGCTGCCGCCCGAAGCCCTGCACCTCGCTGACCGTCATGCCCTGGACGCCGGCCGCTTCGAGAGCGGTCTTGACGTCCTCCAGCTTGAACGGCTTCAGGATCGCAGTCACCAGCTTCACGACCGCGCCTCCCCGCAACTACTCACGTTCGCTGCGCTCACAGTCCCGCCTCCCCGCAACTACTCACGTTCGCTGCGCTCACAGGGCTTCGACTCCTCGTTCTCCGGTCCGGACCCGGACGACGTCGTCGACCGGCACGCTCCAGACCTTGCCATCCCCGATCTCGCCGGTCTGCGCCGCCTTGGCGATCACGTCGACGACGTCACCCGCGTCGGCGTCGTCGACGAGCACGTCGACCTTCACCTTGGGGATGAAGCTGACCTCGTACTCGGCGCCGCGGTAGACCTCGGTGTGGCCGCGCTGGCGGCCGTGCCCCTGGACCTCGCTGACGGTCATGCCCTGTACGCCGAAGGCTTCGAGGGCCGTCTTGACGTCGTCGAGCTTGAAGGGCTTGAGGATCGCGGTGACCAGCCTCACGTGACCACCCGCTGGGGGGCCGGGGCCGACGACGAGACGTGGGCGCCGCCGGTGGAGCTGACGGGCGTGAACTCGTATGC
>JBHEMB010000580.1:0-8468 GCA_046262855.1 Mycobacteriales bacterium
GCTTGACGGTCCTGGCAGGCTGGAGGGGTGCAGCTCCGGGACGTGATCGCGGCCGGTGGCGTCACGGTCCTGAGCGGCGCGGGCCTGAGCACCGAGAGCGGCATCCCCGACTACCGGGGGGAGACGGGGCGGCGCCGGCCGGCCACGCCCATGACGTACCAGGAGTTCACCGGCAGCGCGACCGCGCGGCAGCGGTACTGGGCGCGCAGTCACCTCGGGTGGCGGTTCATCGCCGACGTCGAGCCGAACGACGGGCACCGGGCGGTCGCTGAGCTGCAGGCGCAGGGACTGCTGACGGGCATCGTCACGCAGAACGTCGACGGGCTGCACCAGTCAGCCGGCGCTCGGGACGTGGTCGAGCTGCACGGCGGCCTCGACCGGGTGGCCTGCCTCGACTGCGGCGAGCTGTCCCGCCGTACCGAGCTGGAGGTGCGACTGACCGCTGCGAACCCCGGATGGGAGCGAGGCGATCGGCCCCTGCGGCCCGACGGGGACGTGGACCTCGCGGACACCAGCGGTTTCGTGGTGGTGGACTGCGTCAGGTGCGGCGGCCTGCTCAAGCCCGACGTCGTGTTCTTCGGCGAGACGGTCCCGCGCGACCGGGTCGAACGCGCGCTGCACCTGGTGGACACCTGCCGCACCTTGCTGGTGCTGGGATCCAGCCTGAGCGTCATGAGCGGGTACCGCTTCGTGCTGCACGCGAAGAAGGGGGAAAAGCTTGTCGTGATCGTGAACCAGGGAGCCACGCGGGCCGACGCGCAGGCGGACCTCAAGCTCGACGCGGCGCTCGGGACCGTACTGCCCGAGCTCGCCGGGATGGCCCTGCCAGCACGGCAGGGCAGGATGGACGTGTGAGCCCACGTCCTCTCCGCGTCGTCTTCGTCTGCACGGGCAACATCTGCAGGTCGCCGACCGCGGAAGCTGTTTTCCGCCACAAGGTGCAGCAGGCCGGGCTGAGCGACAGGATCAGCGTCGGCAGCGCAGGCATGGGCGGCTGGCATGTCGGCGGCGGAGCCGACCATCGAGCCGTTCGCGCGTGGCAGGCCCGCGGCTACGAGCACGCGCACACGGCCCGGCAGCTGATGCGCAGCTGGCGCGACGACTACGACCTGTTCCTCGCGTGTGACACCGGCCACCTCATGGAGCTGCGGTCGCTGCTGCCCGGCGTCGAGGCCCGGCTGCTGCGCGACTGGGACCCGAAGGGCATGGGCGACATTCCCGACCCGTACTACGACGGGCAGGAGGCCTTCGACGAGGTCATCGACATCGTGGAACGGTGCTGCGACCGCCTGCTGGAGGACCTGCGTGGGCGTCTGGACGAAGCGGCGAGCTGACGCACCGCTGGGCGCCTTCGTGGCAGAAGCGGCGGGCCTGGACTTCATCCGGGTCGAGGGCGGTCCGCCGGTCCCCCGCGTGCACGACGTGACCGCGACAACGATCAGCATGGACGAGGTCGGCGTTGCGGCCCCGACCGTTGCCACCGCGGAGGACTTCGGGAGCCGGCTGGCCGTGCTCCACAGCACCTCTGCACCCGGATTCGGTGCGCCCTGGACCGGGTTCATCGGACCGACGGACGACCTGCTGCCCATGGACAACGCTCCGGACGCGAGCTGGGCGGAGCACTTCGGCGAACGACGCGTCCGACCTGCACTCAAGGCGGCCGCGGACCGCGGACGGATCGACCCGCGAGACGCGGCGGCGGTCGAGCGGGTGCTGGAACGGCTGGAAGACCTGGTGCCCGACCACCCAGCGGCACGGCTGCACGGCGACCTGTGGTCGGGCAACGTGCTCTGGGCCTCGGATGCCGTGTGGCTGATCGACCCAGCTGCGCACGGCGGGCACCCAGAGACGGAACTGGCGATGCTGCAACTGTTCGGGCTGCCGTACCGCGATGGGGACCTCTCGGCGTACACCGAAACGACATCGTTGGTGAGCGGCTGGCAGGAACGGGTGCCCGTCCACCAGCTGTGGCCGCTGCTCGTGCACGCAGCCCTGTTCGGCTCGGGGTACGGCGCTCGCGCCGGCGCAGCAGCCCGAGCTGGGCTGTGACGCTCAGAGCCACCGGCCTGTACGGCGGGCCGGTTGCCGGTCTCGACCTCGAGCTCGGTCCGGGACTCACCGTCGTCACCGGCGAGCCCGAGTGCGGGACCAGCACGCTGCTGCGGCTGCTGGCAGGTGATCAGCGACCGGAGCAGGGCACGGTCGACGGCAGCACGGTGGCTTTCCTGAGCTCGCCACCAGGCGACGAGTGGGCCGCGCACGACGTGGCACAGCACGCGCTCGAGGCCCCGCACCTGATTGGCCGCGAGCTGTGGACGCTGTCCGGCGGAGAGCGCCAGCGGGTGCGGCTCGCGACGTTGCTCGCCCAGGACGGCGGTGTCCTGCTGCTCGACGAGCCTCTCGGTCTGCTGGACGAGCGCGGCCGCGACCAGGCGCTCGCGGCGCTGAAGCGGGACGGGCGGCCCGTGCTCATCGCCTGCAAGTCCGATCCCAAGGCCCTCGAGGTGGCGGACCGGGTGCTCACCCTCGCGAACGGCACCGTCACCAGCCTCACGTAGGTTCCATGGCATGGACCTCGGGCTCGCAGACAAGGCCTTCGTCGTCACCGGCGGATCACGCGGCCTCGGGCACGCGACAGCTGAGGCGCTCCTCGCCGAGGGCGCCAACGTCGTCATCGCCGCGCGGGACGAGCAGTCCGTCAAGACGGCCGCGGCGGACCTCGGCTGCACAGGGGTCCGGGCAGACCTGGCCGACCAGGAGGCCGCCGCTGCGGTCGTCGAGAGCTGTCTCACGGCCTACGGCCGGATCGACGGTGCGCTGGTCAGCGTCGGCGGCCCGCCGGCGGGGTCGGCACTCGGCCTGAACGACGAGCAGTGGCAGGCCGCCTTCGACAGCGTCTTCCTGGGAGCGGTGCGGATGTGCCGGGCCGTCGTCGAGGCGCTGCCCCCGGAAGGCGGCTCGATCGCGCTGGTGCTGTCCACCAGCGTGAAGGCGCCCATCGGCGGGCTCGCAGCCAGCAACGGGTTGCGTCCCGGACTGGCCATGCTCGCGAAGACGATGGCTGACGAGCTCGGGCCTCGCAACATCCGCGTCAACGGGCTGCTCCCGGGGCGGGTGGACACCGACCGGGTCCGCCAGCTCGACGGCGACGACCCCTCGGTCCGTGCGGGCAACGAGGAGGCGATCCCACTGCGGCGCTACGGCCGGCCCGCGGAGTTCGGCCGGGTGGCCGCCTTCCTGCTCTCCCCCGCCGCCTCCTTCGTGAGCGGCGCGATGGTGCCGGTCGACGGCGGGGCGCTGCGCGCGCTCTGAGCCGGGAATCTCGTTGGACGAGCAGGCACGCGGCCTGCTGTCGTGACGGTGTGCACATCGCGCCCGTCGTCACCCGCACCGATCTCGAGGGCTTCCATGCCGTGGAGGCGGCGGCGATGGCGCACGACCACGTCGGGCTGCCTGCGGAGCCGCTCGAGGAGTGGCTGCCGTTCCTGGACGAGCCGGAGATCGCGGGTGAACGGGTGCAGCTCTACGTCGGCCGCGAGGACGGGCAGCCCGTCGGCGCGCTGACCATGCGGATCCCGACGCTGGACAACCTCGCCGTGGTGAACGCCGAGGTCCGGGTCCACCCTGACCACCGACGCCAAGGCCACGGCCGTCAGCTGGTCGATCGGCTGATCGCCGAGACCCAGGGCCTCGGGCGCACCCGGATCTTCAACGCCGTGGCGTCCTTCCCCGACCGACCGCCGCTGGCGCAGCGCCTGCTCGACGACCTCGGTGCCAAGCCCGTCATCGAGGACGTCCGCCGTGTGCTCGACCTGCACGAGGGGCCGCTGCCGCGCTGCGAGGTCCCCCAGGGCTATCGGGTAGTGCAGTGGAAGGACCGCGCTCCCAACGAGCTCGTCGAGGGCTGCGCCTACCTGATGAGCCGGATGACGCTCGACGCGCCGATGGGCGACATGGACTACGAGCAGGAGAAGTGGGACGCCGCGCGCTACCGCGACATGGAGCGGGCGGCCCGTGACCGGCACCGGCTTCATGTCACCACTGCTGCGGTCCACACCTCCGGCCAGGTCGCCGGCATCACCGACGTCGCCGTCAACCTGACGGCGCCGGAGGTCGCCTCCCAGTGGGAGACCATCGTCGACCCCGACCACCGCGGTCACGGCCTCGGCCTGGTCCTCAAGACGTGGAACCACGCACTGCTCGCCGAGACGGCTCCCGCGGTCCGCTACCTCAACACCTGGAACGCCGCGTCCAACACCTTCATGATCCGGGTCAACGATGCCCTGGGCTTCCGCCCGGTCGAGACGTGGACGGAGTACCAGCTCGATTTGTGACACGGTGTCGCCGTGATCAGGCACGCGGCACGGGAAGCAGGGCGGCTGGTGGCCGACCGAGTGCTGCGGGGATCGCTCCCACGCACGGTCGACGGTGTCGACGCTGCCCTGCTGTCGTCGCTGCTGGGTCGTGAGGTCGCGGTGACCGGGCGGCTCGACGGCACCCAGGGCACGACCGACCGGGTCCGCCTCGCGCTGACCGGCGACGGCGTACCGGCCTCGGTGTTCGTCAAGACCGCATCGCACTCAGCCGGTACCAGGCTCTTCGGTGGCCTCGCCTCGCTGGGTGAGAACGAGGTGCGCTTCTACCGCGATGTCCGGCCCGCGCTGCAGGCGGAAGCGCCACGCGCGCACGCCGTGCCCTTTGACGGCACGACCGGTCGGTTCCTGCTCGTGCTCGAGGACCTCGCCGCGCGTGGTGCGAGGTTCGCGGACACGCTCACACCGCTCACGGTGGACGAAGCAGCGGGCGCCCTGGACACCCTGAGGCGGGTGCACGCCTCGCCGCCACCGGCCTGGGCCCTCAGCAACTCGGCGGACCCGATGCTGTCCCTCGTGACGCGCGCGCTCGGCCCGCTGAGCCGCAAGGTGGATCCGGCCCTCCAGCCGTCGGCCGCGGCCTGGGTGCTGCGCGAGTACCGGTCGCTGGCCAGGGCGCTGGACCAGGGACCGCTCACCCTTCTCCACGGCGACCCGCACCCCGGCAACCTGTATCTCGTCGACGGCCGCGTCGGGCTGCTCGACTGGCAGGTCGTGCGACGCGGCAACCGGATGCGGGACGTGACGTACCTCCTCGTTCTCGGCCTCACTCCCGAGGACCGGGCGGCGCACGAGAGGGCGCTGCTGGCGCACTACACGTCCGACGACGTCTGGGCGGAGTACCGGCGCTTCGTCGCGTACGTCTACGTGGCCACGACCTTCACCTGCGGGCTCGGCGGGCTCCAGGGCGCGAGCATTGCCGACGAGGGGCTGCGCAGGGCCGTGCGTGCCCTGGACGAGCTGGAGACGCTGTCAGCCCTGTCGGCGCTCACCTGCCAGGGGGCGCCCACAGCCGCCAGGACGGATCTCCCCCGAGCCAGACCGGGTGCTGCGGGCCGGCCTCGCCGTTCGCCGTGAACCCCGGTGCGTGCGCGGCGCCGTACGCCGCCATCTGCCGCATCGTGGCGTGGTAGCCGCGCCCGTCCTTGTCAGCCTGCCCCTGGCGGTACCCCTGCGACCAGGTCAGGTGCACCCAGACCGACTCCTTGCTCGACGGGTCCTCGTACGACGTCTCCCAGGCACGGGAGCTCGCGGTGAACAGGTGCCGGTCGGAGTGGAAGCCGACGTCGAACGCGCCCGCCTCGCACCCCGCGACGTCGAGCCAGGTGTAGCCCTGCAGACCCGAGAGCCGCGCCGCCACTTCGTCCTCGGAGAGGAAGCGGTTGTCCTGGCTCCACAACCAGGTGTGCCCGCTGCCGCACGGACCGCGGCTCGCGATGCAGATGTGGCCCGAGTAGTGCAGCAGCGTGAAGGTGTCCGGCGTGCTGTGCCCGACCAGCCAGGCGATGCCCGCCCGGATGCCCTCGGCGGAGGCGTCCCGCTCGGTCAGCACCAGGATGTGGTCGTCGCGCCATCCTGAGTGCAGCAAGGCGCTTCGGACGGCCGCGGCGTCGCCGACCCCTCCGACAGTGCTCTCGGTGCGTCCCGCGTAGTCCTGGATCCCGATGACGAGCGCCCAGCGGTTCATCGCCGAAGCCGTCCGCCGGACGGCCTGGCGCCGGTGGTGGAAGAGGACGTGCAGCGTCCCCGCCGTCGCGAGGGCGAGCTGGCCGGCGCCGCAGAAGCCCGAGCCGGTCGAGATGCTGACAGTGCTGCCGGGGGTCACGGCCGAGGACACCCGGTTGCAGCCGCTCACCTGGGACGTCCGGCCGGCGGGCGAGGTGATGTCGAGCGTCACGCGGACCACCGCGCTGGCCTCGTCGTCCGCGCTGACCGTGATGCGGTCCTCCGCCGTACCGACCCTGACCTTCTCGACCGTGCCGAGTGAGTAGCGCACGGCCTGATGGCGGTCAGGCGACGAGGCCTGCCCGGCCGCCGGGAGCACGGCAAGCACGGTGGCCACCACGGCGAGCGCGGCGCGGACCCTCATGCCCACATTGTCTACTCGACGAGGGCCTGGCGCTCGAACTGGGTGCGGTAGAGCTCGGCGAACAGGCCGTCCTGGGCGAGCAGCGCATCGAAGGTGCCGCGCTCGGAGACGCGGCCGTCCTCGATGACCAGGATCTGGTCGGCGTCCCGGACCGTCGACAGCCGGTGCGCGATGACCAGCGAGGTGCGGCCCTCGAGCGCCGTCGAGAGGGCGCGCTGCACGGCGAGCTCCGACTCCGAGTCGAGGTGTGCGGTCGCCTCGTCGAGCACGACGAGCCCCGGTGCCTTGAGCAGCAGCCGCGCGATGGCCATCCGCTGCTTCTCGCCTCCGGACAGCCGGTAGCCGCGGTCACCCACGACGGTGTCGAGGCCGTCGGGGAGGCTGCGCACGAGTGACCCCACCTGAGCGGCGTCGAGCGCTGCCCACAGCTCCTCGTCGGCCGCGGCCGGCTTCGCGTAGACCAGGTTCGCGCGGATGGAGTCGTGGAACATGTGGGCGTCCTGGGTCACGACGCCGATGGCATCGCGCAAAGACTGCAGGGTCACGTCCCGGACGTCGTGGCCGCCGATCCGGATCGCCCCCGCCTGCACGTCGTACATCCTGGTGACCAGCTGGCTGATCGTGGTCTTGCCGGCACCCGAAGGCCCGACGAGCGCCGTCAGCGAACCCGCAGGAACCGTGAACGAGACCCCCTGAAGCACCGTCTGCGGGTCGGTGTTGTCGAGGACGGCCACCGACTCCAGCGACGCGAGTGAGACCTCGGAGGCTCGCGGGTAGCGGAAGGTCACCTCGTCGAACTCGATGGTCTGCGCGCCGCGCGGGAGCTCCACGGCGTCCGGCTGCTCGGCGACCATCGGCTCCAGGTCGAGCACCTCGAAGACCCGCTCGAAGGACACCAGTGCCGTCATCACGTCGACCCGCACGTTGGACAGCGCGGTCAGCGGGCCGTACAGCCGGGTGAGGTACGACGACAGCGCGATGAGGGTGCCCACGCTGAAGGAGCCCTGCGCGGCCAGGGTGCCACCGACGCCGTACACCAGAGCCGTCGCCAGGGAGGCGACCAGCGTGAGGGAGACGAAGAAGACCCGGCCGTACATGGCCGTCGTGACGCCGATGTCGCGCACCCGGCCGGCTCGCGCCCGGAACTCCTCGTCCTCCACCTCCGGCCGCCCGAACAGCTTCACCAACAGCGCCCCGGAGACGTTGAAGCGCTCCGTCATGACGGTGTTCATCTGCGCGTTGAGCCCGTAGGCCTCGCGCGTCAGGGCCTGCAGCCGGGTCCCGAGCAGCCGCGCGGGGATGATGAACACCGGCAGCAGCACCAGCGAGAGCAGCGTGATCTGCCAGGACAGGAACAGCATGGCGATGATGACCGTGACGACGCCGATGACGTTGCTGACGACGTTGGACAGCGTGCCGGTGAACGCCTGCTGCGCACCGAGCACGTCGTTGTTCAGGCGGCTGATCAGCGCACCTGTCTGAGTGCGGGTGAAGAACGCGATCGGCTGCCGCTGCACGTGCGCGTAGACCTTCGCCCGCATGTCGTAGATGAGGCCCTCGCCGATCCGCGCGGAGTACCAGCGCTGGGCGAGCCCCAGGATCGCGTCGAACAGAGCGAGGCCGACCAGCAGCAACGCCATGGCCAGCACGACGTTGGTGGATCCGGTGGCGGGCGGGTTCTTGCCGATCCCGTCGTCGATGACCTTCTTGAAGATCAGCGGGTTCGCGACCGCGACCAGCGCGTCGACGACGATCAGGACCAGGAAGATCGAGAGGTCCCGCTTGTACGGCGAGGCGAACGCCACGATCCGGCGCACCGTGCCGGGAGCGAGCTTCTGCTCGAGCACGGAGGAGTCCCGTTGGAACGACCGCATCATCTGCATGGGACCGCCCGGTCCCATCGGTGATGTCATGACAAGCGCCTCCTGGGGACTAGAAGGCGCTGATGCCGGTCAGTGCTCGCCCGATGATGAGCTTCTGGATCTGTGACGTGCCCTCGTACAAGG
>JBHEMB010000581.1:0-16135 GCA_046262855.1 Mycobacteriales bacterium
ATCATCGTCGTCGACTTCATCGACATGGTGCTCGAGAGCAACCGCGACCTGGTCGTGCGCCGGCTGGTCGAGTGCCTTGGCCGCGACCGCACCAAGCACCAGGTCGCCGAGGTGACGTCGCTCGGCCTCGTCCAGATGACCCGCAAGCGGGTCGGCCAGGGCCTGCTCGAGTCCTTCAGTGAGACCTGCGAGGCCTGCAACGGCCGCGGCGTGAAGATCCACACCGAGCCGGTCGACCCCAAGCCGCACCGCGAGGAGCGCGACCGCGCCCCGAAGGTCGGCCCCAGGGCGCCGCTGTCCTCGGGCCCGGCTGCCGAGGAACCCGCTGCGACCACCGGGGGACGCAACAAGCGCCGCCGGGGCGGCCGGGGCGGCGGTTCGGGTACGGCCGAGAGTGGGCAGGACGTTGTCGTGGAGAGCGCCGACTTCGACGTGGTCCCCGAGGCTGACGTCGCCGAGCAGGAGACCCCCCTCGTCGGGACGCCCGAGGAGGCTCCCGTGGAGGTCCGCGAGGACGTGCCCATCGAGGACGCGCTCGAGCAGTCCGAGGAGGTCGTGCTCGAGCCCGACGCGGTGCCCGTCCTCGAGGACGACGCCCCGTACGGGGAGGCCGAGCTCACCGCCGAGCCGGTTGCCTCCGAGCCGGCCGAGCCGGTCAAGAAGCGCCGTCGGGCAGCCGTCCGCCCTGCGGGCAGCCCCACGCGCTGAGGGAAGTGGCGGCGGTTTGAGAGCCGGGCGGCGCGTCCGGTAGTCTGAGCAGGTTCCGCGCGCGCCAGCGTGCGCCCGGAGCCCCCAAAACGAAGCGAGGAGCAGGTCCGTGTACGCCATCGTCAAGACCGGCGGCAAGCAGTACAAGGTCGCCGTCGGTGACACCGTCGAGATCGAGAAGCTCGACGGTGCGGCTGGCTCGACCGTGACGCTGCCGGCCCTGCTCGTCGTGGACGGGGACACCGTCACCAGCGACGCCCAGGCGCTCGCCGGTGTGAAGGTCTCCGCCGAGATCGTGTCGGCCCTCAAGGGTCCGAAGATCAGCATCATGAAGTACAAGAACAAGACCGGGTACAAGAAGCGCATGGGCCACCGCCAGCAGCTGACCCAGGTCAAGGTCACCGCTATCACATCGAACGACAGCACGAAGGGCTGAGGAGATGGCACACAAGAAGGGCGCATCTTCGTCCCGCAACGGTCGTGACTCCAACGCGCAGCGCCTCGGCGTGAAGCGCTTCGGCGGCCAGGTCGTCAAGGCCGGCGAGATCATCGTCCGCCAGCGCGGCACCCACTTCCACCCGGGCGACCTCGTCGGCCGCGGTGGCGACGACACCCTGTTCGCGCTCGCCCCGGGCGCCGTGACCTTCGGCTTGAAGCGCGGTCGCAAGACCGTGAGCATCACGCCGGTCGCCTAAGACCACACACGACGAGGGGCGGGCCTTCCGGGCCCGCCCTTTTCGTCTTTGAGAGGCAGTTGTGACCACGTTCGTCGACCGCGTCGTCCTGCACGTCAGTGCCGGGGACGGTGGGCACGGCTGCGCCTCGGTACGGCGGGAGAAGTTCAAGCCGCTCGGTGGCCCGGACGGCGCGGACGGCGGGCACGGCGGTGACGTGGTGCTGGTCGTCGACCACAACGTGACCACGTTGCTCGACTACCACTTCCACCCGCACCAGAAGGCCACCAGCGGCAAGCCCGGCGCGGGCGACATGCGGCAGGGCGCCAACGGCCAGACCGTGGAGCTGCCCGTCCCCAACGGCACCGTGGTCCTGGACGAGCACGGCGAGGTGCTCGTCGACCTCATCGGTGAGGGGACCCGCTACGTCATCGCCCGCGGCGGCCGCGGTGGGCTCGGTAACGCCTCGCTCGCCTCCACCAAGCGCAAGGCCCCCGGGTTCGCGCTGCTCGGCGAGCCCGGCGAGACCCGGGAGATCACCCTCGAGCTGAAGTCGGTCGCCGACGTGGCTCTCGTCGGCTTCCCCTCCGCAGGGAAGTCCAGCCTCATCGCCGCCCTGTCCGCGGCCCGGCCGAAGATCGCCGACTACCCCTTCACGACGCTGGTCCCGAACCTCGGGGTCATCCAGGCCGCCGGCACCACCTTCACCATGGCAGACGTGCCGGGGCTGATCCCCGGAGCAGCGCAGGGCAAGGGCCTGGGCCTTGAGTTCCTGCGGCACGTCGAGCGCTGCGCGGTCCTCGTGCACGTGCTCGACTGCGGCACCCTCGAGCCGGGACGCGACCCGCTCTCAGACCTCGACGCCATCGAGTCCGAGCTGTCGCAGTACAAGACGTCGCTGATGGACCGGCCCCGGCTGGTCGTCCTCAACAAGGCCGACCTGCCCGAGGGGCACGACCTGGCCGACATCGTGACGCCTGACCTGGAGGCCCGTGGCTACCGCGTCTTCACGGTCTCGGCTGTCTCGAGGCTCGGCCTGCGTGAGCTCACCTTCGCCCTCGCGGAGGTCATCGAGCAGTGGCGGGCCGCCCAGCCCGTCGAGCAGGCCACCCGGATCGTGCTGCGGCCCACCGCCGTCGACGACCTCGGCTTCACGGTCGACCTCGAGGGCGACACCTACGTCGTACGCGGTTCCAAGCCCGAGCGCTGGGTGCTGCAGACCGACTTCTCCAACGACGAGGCCGTCGGCTACCTCGGCGACCGGCTCGCCCGGCTCGGCGTCGAGAAGAAGCTCGCGGACCTGGGGGCGACGCCTGGCGTCGAGGTGCAGATCGGCGAGGTGGTCTTCGACTGGCAGCCGACCCTGCTCGAGGAGTTCGCCAGCGGGATGCGGGGCCAGGACGCGCGCTTCGAGAACAACGCGCGCACCCCGGCCGAGGTCCGCCGCCTGCAGAAGGACCTGCGCCGGGCCGAGCGGCTGGGCCTCGACACCGACGAAGACTGACGTCTCGCGAAGGTCTCTCGTGCGCTGCGGCGGCGAGGAGCTTCTGGCACTGACGACGGCAGCTGGCCCCGCGGGCGGCACGGCGACGTCGCAGCTCAGCTGTCCTTGCTGGCCCTGTCGTCGGTGGCCCCGCCGTCGTCGGAGAGCAGGTCGTCGTCGATGATCGGGTGCCGCGGCACGTACACCGCCAGGAATGACTGCACGGTCGCGACCACCGGCAGCGCGAGCAAGGCACCGAGTGGCCCGATCAGTGCGACGCCCGCGATGGCGGACACGAACCCCACCGCGGGGTGGATCTTCATGGTGCGTGCCGACAGCGGCGGCGAGATGATGTAGTTCTCCACCTGCTGGTAGATCGCGATGAACAGCAGCACCCACAACGCGGTGCGCGGGCTCTCCCCGAGCGCGATGGCCACGGGCACGATCCCCGCGATATAGGTACCGACGGTCGGCACGAACTGGGAGACCACCCCGACCCAGATACCGAGCGACACGGCGAACGGCACATCGAAGAGCTTCAGTGCGACCCCGTGCACCACCGCCGAGACAACGGCCAGGATGAGGCGGTAGGAGACGTAGCTCGCGGTCCGGTCGATCGCGAGATCCCACGCCCGAAGCACCTCCCGCTGTCTTGTCGGAGGCAGCAGCGAGCACACCGCGCGACGGAGGCGCGGCCCGTCCTTTGCGGCGTAGAACGTCAGGGTCGCGACCGTGAGCAGGGAGAACAGCAAAGTGGCGAACGTGGCGGTCACACCGAGGGCGCCACCGAGGACGTACTTGCTGATCTGGCTCACGGTGCCGGACGTGCCGGCAATGTCACTGCCGCTGATGTCCACGCCAAGCTGGTCGCGAAGGAAGTCGGCGACCTGCCGGGCGTAGTCCGGCAGCGCCGTGATCAAGGCCGTCACCTGCTGCACGACTATCGTGCCGAGCAGCACCCCGAAGGCGCCGAGGATCAGTGTCAGGGCGAGGAACACGGCGAGGGTCGCGCGGCCGCGCGGCCAACCGCGACCGGCAAGCTTGTTCACCGCAGGCTCGAGGGCGAACCCGCAGAAGAGGCTGAAGACGACTAGTACGAGCAGCGCGCGCAGCTGCTCCAGCGACCAGAGAAGCGTCAGCAGCAGCAGGATCCCAGCGACCGCGACGAGGACCACCTCGCGCAGGCGCCGGCTGAACTGATCCGGCTTCTTGGTCGAGGTTGCCACGACCGGACGGTAGCGAGGTTGTCGCGGAAAGGAAGGCCGCACACGTCAAAGCCGCTGAGCGCGCGCTCGGATCGTGAGTAGCGGTTGCGTAGTCTCACTGCGTGACCCGAGCCGCCATCGCCCACGCGCAGCGGCTGGTGGTGAAGGTCGGGTCCTCGTCGCTCACCACCGCGGCTGGTGGGCTGGACGTGGCCCGCCTCGACGCGCTCGTGTCCTCCCTGGCCACGCGCAACGGGCTGGTGCTGGTGTCCAGCGGTGCCATCGCGGCGGGCCTGGCGCCGCTGGGGCTCGCCAAGCGGCCCCGGGACCTCGCCACGCAGCAGGCTGCGGCGTCCGTCGGTCAGGCCGAGCTGGTGCACGCGTACTCGCTGTCCTTCGCCCGGCACGACCGCACCGTCGGCCAGGTGCTGCTCACCGCCGACGACGTCGTACGACGGGCGCACTACCGCAACGCCCAGACCACCCTCGACCGGCTGCTGGTGCTCGGCGTGGTCCCGGTGGTCAACGAGAACGACGCCGTGGCGACCGACGAGATCCGCTTCGGCGACAACGACCGGCTCGCGGCGCTGGTGGCCCACATCGTGCGGGCCGACGCCCTCGTCCTGCTCTCCGACGTCGACGGCCTGTACGACGGTGACCCGCGGCGTGCCGGTACCTCGCTCATCCCCTCGATCGAAAGCCCGGCCGACCTCGAAGGGGTCCGGATCGGCGGCACCCGCTCAGGCGTCGGTACGGGCGGGATGGCGTCGAAGGTCGATGCGGCTCGGGTCGCCACGGCCGCCGGCATTCCGGTGCTGCTCGGCTCCGCTGCGTCGGTGCTGGACCTGCTGGCCGGGGAGGGCGGCACCTACTTCGCGCCCACCGGCGGCCGGACCTCAGCCCGGCTGCTCTGGCTCGCGCACGCCTCGACCCCACGTGGGCAGCTGGTGCTCGACGACGGCGCGGTGCGGGCCGTGTGCGAGCGACGGTTGTCCTTGCTGCCGGCCGGCATCACCGCCGTATACGGGGACTTCGTGGCGGGCGATCCGGTGGAGCTGGTGTCCCCGTCGGGAGGCGCGGTAGCCCGCGGGTTGGTGGGCTACGACGCGACGGAGCTGCCCGCCCTGCTGGGCCGGTCCACCCGGGAGACCGGCCTCAGGGAGGTCGTCCACCGCGACGACCTCGTGGTCATGTAGCGGTGCCTCCGGTTATCGACGAACGAGCCTGCTGACAGCGCCGCTCTGAGCGTGGCACGGGCCTCGTCGTGTCCGCTCTTGTCAAAAGGTGGAGGCACGGGTCAGGCGTCCAGGGCGGGGTCGACGTCGCTCGCCGAGCCTGCGGACAGGCCGGCACGAGCCTGGATGACCAGCTTCTGGACGTGCGCCTCCACCTCCCGCGGGTCCAGGCCCAGCTGACGGCCGATGTGCACGGACCAGACCTCGGAGCGCAGGTTCGTCTCGAAGTCGAGCTCGGAGCGGACGTCGGCCCGCGCTGCTTGCCGGTTCTGGCTGATCATGACGAACGTCGAAAGGAAGATGGCCTCGAGGCTCACGATGAGGGTGAGCAGGCCGAACGGGAACCTGTCGAAGGCTGACAGGCCAAAGGCGCCGACGTTGAGGAGCACCCAGAGCGCGAACCAGCCGACGTGGATGTAGACGAACGACAGCGAGCCCGCGAAGGCCGTGATCGCATCGGTGATCTCATCCTGGACCTGACGCACGCTGGCCCAGACCGCCTTTTCCGAGCGGGTGTGCGGCTGCAGGTGCTGGTCCGTCATAGGACCAGCATCGGCGTCCTGCATGACAGCCTCCTGACGTGAGCCTGTTCCTGATCGCCCGTACGCTGGAGGCATGACAGAGGTCCTCGCCGCCGCCCGTCGCGCGAAGGCGGCTGCAGCTGCGTTGGCGCCGCTGCCCCGCAAGGCCAAGGACGCCGCGCTGCTGTCGATGGCGGACGCCCTCGAGGCCGACAGCGCGCGCATCCTCGAGGCCAACGCAGGCGACGTCGCGGCCGCCCGCGCGGCCGGCACCGCGGAGGGTCTCATCGACCGGCTGACCCTGACCGAGAGCCGGATCGCAGCGATGGCCGACGGACTGCGGCACGTCGCGACCCTGCCGGACCCCGTCGGCGAGGTCGTGCGCGGCTCGACTCTCCCGAACGGCCTGGAGATCCGGCAGGTCCGGGTGCCGCTGGGCGTGGTCGGGATCGTCTACGAGGCCCGCCCGAACGTCACGGCCGACGCCGCCGGGCTCTGCGTCAAGAGCGGCAATGCCGTGCTGCTCAGGGGATCCGCTTCGGCGTACCAGTCCAACGAGGTCATCGTCGACGTGCTCTCCCAGGCCGCCACCGGCCTCCCGGAGCACTCGATCCAGCTGGTGCCCGGCACCGACCGGTCCTCGGTCGAGGAGCTGATGCGCGCCCGCGGCCTGGTCGACGTGCTGATCCCGCGCGGCGGTGCCGGGCTCATCGCGTCGGTGGTGGAGAACAGCGTCGTGCCGGTCATCGAGACCGGGGTCGGCAACTGCACGGTGTACGTCGATGAGACGGCCGACCTGCAGAAGGCTGTCGCGATCATCGTCGACGCGAAGGTCTCCCGACCGTCGGTGTGCAACGCGGCGGAGACCCTGCTGGTCCATGCAGCGGCGGCGGAGGCGTTCCTCCCGCTGGCCGTAAAGGCCTTGAAGGACAAGGGCGTCACGCTGCACGCGGATGCCCGCGCGAGTGCGTTCGATCCCCTCGCCGTGCCCGTGACGGACGAGGACTGGGCGGCCGAGTACCTCTCGCTCGACCTGGCGGTCGGTGTCGTGGACTCGCTGGACGACGCGGTGGCGCACATCCGCCGGTGGGGGAGCGGTCACACAGAGGCCATCGTGACCCGCGACGTCGACGAGGCGCGCAGGTTCGTGAAGGGCCTCGACTCGGCGGCCGTGATGGTCAACGCGTCGACGCGCTTCACCGACGGCGGCGAGTTCGGGTTCGGCGCGGAGATCGGCATCTCGACGCAGAAGCTGCACGCCCGCGGGCCGATGGGGCTGCCCGAGCTCACGTCCACGACGTACGTCGTGACCGGCGACGGCCACGTCCGCGGCTGAGTGCTCGGCGCCACGCCGGGGGGTGCGTCTAGTGCCCGCTGGCCTCGCCCTCGCCCGCGATGTGGCCGGTGATCGCGGCGTAGTCCTCACCGGCATGACCGGCGGCGAGGGTCCGCTTGGCCTGGTCCAGGCTGGCGCGGGTCACCTCGAGGTCGCTGTCGGCCGAGGTGACGGCGAGGTCGAGGTCCTTGGCCATCAGGTCGACGCTGAACGCCGTGTCGGCGTAGTCGTCGGCCTCGATCATGGACCGCTTCTGGCCGAGGTACCAGCCGTAGGCCGTCGCTGAGAGCACGTCGAGCAGCACGTCCTGGTCGAGCCCGAGGTCGTGGCCCAGCCGCAGGGACTCGCCGAGCCCGGCGGCCATCACACCCAGGCCCTGGTTGACGCAGAGCTTCAGTGCGCTCGCGCTCCCGACGCCTCCGATATGGCGGATCCGTTCGGGGTCTCCCCACATCTCAGCGAGCTGGCGGGCCTGCGCGACGTCCTGCGGAGCGCCGCCGAGGAACACCCCAAGGGTGCCGTCGGTCGCCGGCTTGATGCTGCCGGCGACCGGGGCATCGACGTAGCGCACGCCCCGGGCGTGACAGGCCTTCGCGAACTCGTGCGCCGCGTCCGGCCCGATGGTCGAGGCGTCCACGACCAGGGCGCCGCTCGCGTGGTCGAGGACGTCGCTCAGCACGGCGCGGACCGCAGCCGGTCCGAACAGCATCAGGACGACGACGTCTGCTCCCGCGACGGCGGAGTCGATGGACCTGGCCTCCGTCGCGCCGAGCTCGACCAGGTCGCCGGCCTTTCCCGGCGTACGGTTCCAGACGGTGACGTCATGACCCGCCCGTACGACGTGGGCGGCCATCGGCACACCCATCCGACCAAGACCAAGGAACGCGACCTTCATGCCGCGACCCTAAACCGCCATGAATGGATACTGCGCTGCCGATCCGGCGCGGAAATCGCCAGCGCAGTTCCCTTTCATGGGAAGGGGGGTGGGCGGGAGCGGGGTCAGGACTTGAGCTTGAGGAGGCCGAAGGTCGAGCCGTGCGGATCCTGCACGATCGAGAACGCGACGTTCTCGGCCTCCATGAACGGCAGCAGCACGGTCGCTCCGAGCCCTGCCGCCTCCTGCGCCTTGGCCGCGGGATCCTCTGCCTGGAAGTACGGCATCCAGTACGACGGGACCTCGGCGGGCACCATCGGGTTCATGTCCATGCAGCCGGCGACCGACGTGCCGCCCTGCTGGAACTCGGTGTAGCCGGGGCTGACCCGGGCGCTCCAGCCGAAGACGGCCTCGTAGAACGGCAGCGCCGCCTGCTGGTCACGGGTGGAGAGCTCGATCCAGGACGGACAGCCCTCCTCGGCGATGCGCTCGGAGCCGAGGTGCGTGCCGGCCTGCCAGACCCCGAAGAAGGAGCCGTCGGTCGCGGTGTAGACAGCCATCGTGCCGAGCTCCGCCACGGCCATCGGCGCCGCGACGACCGTCCCGCCGGCCTCGGTGACC
Organism: Mycobacteriales bacterium; assembly: GCA_046262855.1. Taxonomy (GTDB): domain Bacteria; phylum Actinomycetota; class Actinomycetes; order Mycobacteriales; family SCTD01; genus RYN-111. The sequence goes on from JBHEMB010000581.1 coordinate 8,658, forward strand.
TTGGCGGTCGTCTTCTCCGCGTCGTCAGTGCAGACGTAGCAGGACCAGACGGGCGGCATGCCCTCCTGCATGATCGGCATGATGCCGGCGACGAGCTTGCCGTCCTTCGAGAAGTTCGAGTACCCCCCGAACTCCTCGCCGCGGCTGCGGTCGCAGGTCCAGCCGAACAGCGAGCCGTAGAAGGCGATGCTCTTGTCGATGTCCGGGGTCGCGAGATCCACCCAGATGGGCTCGCCGGGGTGGTAGCTGGTCTTGATCGTCATGGGTCCTCCTCGAAGGGGTTGTGCTCTGAAGACGCCTCCGGACGCTATTCCACATCGCCGACAAACCGAGGTGCCTGCGACCTGCCCCGGGGGCGTAGGCCAGAATGGGATTCGGTCCACCCGAGGAGAGCCTGTGCTGCAGCCCCAGTTCGCGTCCGTCGAGGACGCTGCCACGCGCCTTGGAGCCGCCGGCTACCTCACCGATCACGCGATCGCCACGACGGTCTTCCTCGCCGACCGGCTCGGCAAACCGCTGCTCATCGAGGGCCCCGCGGGCGTCGGCAAGACGGAGCTGGCGAAGTCGGTCGCCATCGCCACGGGGTCGGAACTGATCCGGTTGCAGTGCTACGAGGGCTTGGACGAGGCGCGGGCCCTCTACGAGTGGAACTACAAGAAGCAGCTGCTGCGCATCCAGGCGGCCAGTGACGACACGGCGTGGGACGAGATCCACGACGACGTCTTCGCCGAGGAGTTCCTGCTCAGCCGGCCGCTGCTGACCGCGATCCGCAACCCGAACCCGACGGTGCTGCTCATCGACGAGACCGACAAGGCCGACGTCGAGGTGGAGGGCCTGCTGCTTGAGGTGCTCTCCGACTTCCAGGTCACCATCCCGGAGCTGGGCACCATCGTCGCCGCCCGCCGGCCGCTGGTGTTCCTCACCTCCAACGCGACCCGGGAGCTGTCGGAGGCGCTCAAGCGGCGCTGCCTCTACCTGCACCTGGACTACCCCGCGGCCGACCGCGAGAAGGCCATCGTCATGTCCCGCGTGCCCGAGGTCGCCGAGCAGCTCGCCGACTCCCTCGTCCGCACCGTCCGTGCGCTGCGCGCCCTGGAGCTCAAGAAGTCCCCGTCGATCGCGGAGACGATCGACTGGGCCCGCACCCTCGTCGCGCTCGGCCTCGACACCCTCGACGAGCAGGTGGTCCAGGAGACCCTCGGCGTCGTGCTCAAGCACGCCAGCGACCACACCCGCGCCATTGAGCAGCTGAAGCTGAACTGACGTGAGCACCGGCCTGGTCAACCGCGAGATCGCGTTCCTCGACGCGCTCCGCAAGGCCGGCCTGACCGTGTCGCTGGCCGAGGTCATCGACAGCACCCGCGCCCTCGGTGCGATCGACCTGCTCGACCGCGAGTCGCTGCGGCACGCGTACGCCGCCTGCGTGCTGAAGCGGCCTGCGCACCGCACCACGTTCGACACCCTGTTCGACCTGTGGTTCCCGCCCGTCATCGGCGACCAGTCGCTCACCGAGGACGACCCGCTCTCCGACCTCCAGGACGATTCTGCCGATCCTGAGGCCTACCGCGACATGCTCCGCCAGCTCCTTCTCGACGGTGACGAGGAGATGATGAAGCGGTTCGCCCGCCAGGTCGTCCAGGGGCTCGGTCGTGCGGACACCGCACCCGGCCGGCAGTCCTGGTTCTCCTACCGGGTCCTTCGCCAGCTCAGTCCCGAGACTTTGATGGCCTCGCTGCTCGACGCGATGCTGCAAGGCCAGGACAGGGGCGGCATGGCCGAGAAGGTGGCCCGCCAGACGATCCAGGAGCGGATCAAGAAGTTCCAGGAGCTCGTCGAAGCCGAGGTACGGCGGAGGCTGGCCGAGGACCGAGGTGCTGAGCAGATCTCGAAGACGGCCGTGCAGCCGCTCGCGGAGCAGGTCGACTTCCTCAGGGCGTCCCGCAACGACATGGCCGAGCTGCGTCGTCAGGTCTTCCCGCTCGCGCGCCGACTGGCGACCCGTCTGACGGCCCGCCGCCGCCTCGGGAAGACCGGAAAGCTCGACTTCCGGCGTACCGTCCGTGCCTCGTTGGCCACCGGCGGCGTGCCGCTCGTGACGCACCACAAGCCGCACAAGCCGCACAAGCCGGAGCTGGTCGTGCTGTGCGACGTCTCCGGCTCGGTGGCGGGCTTCGCGCACTTCACGCTGATGCTGGCGTACGCGCTGCGCGAGCAGTTCACCAAGGTGCGGGCGTTCGCGTTCATCGACACCTGCGACGAGGTGACCGACTACTTCACGCCGGGCGGGGATGTCGCAGATGCCCTGGCACGCATGAACTCTGAGGCCAAGCTCATCTGGTTCGACGGGCACAGCGACTACGGGCACTCGATCGAGAAGTTCGCCGACGACTACCCGGACGCGATCGGCCCGCGTACCTCGTTGCTGATCCTCGGCGACGCCCGCAACAACTACCGAGCCACGGGTGCGCAGACGCTCAAGAAGCTGGTGGCCCGGTCACGGCATGCCTACTGGCTGAACCCGGAACCAGCGGCGTACTGGGGCAGCGGCGACTCCGCGACGCAGGCGTACGGCGAGCTGATCGAGATGGTCGAGGTGCGCAACGCCGTGCAGCTCGAGGAGTTCGTCCAGCGGATCCTCCCCGCCTGACCGAACCGAACGGGCACCCTCTGCGTCTATGGGGCAGAAGGGGGTGCCGCGTGGCGACGCAGGACGAGCTTGAGGTGTGGCTCAAGCAGGACTACGGCATGGCCTATCGGACGGCCTGCCTGGTGCTGCGGGACCCGGTCGAGGCGCAGGACGCGGTGCAGGAGGCATTCCTGCGGGTGTGGCGGTTCAGGGACGCGGTCCCGGCCGGCGATGCCCGCAAGGCGTGGCTGTATCGCGTGGTCGTGAACGCCTGCATCAGCCGGATCCGCAGCGAGCAGAGCCGCACCGGCAAGGACGACGGTGACCTGGGCCTGGAGACACTGCCGGACGCTTCGGTCAGCCCGCACGAGGAGGCCGAGCGCTCGCAGCTCGCCTCCGACGTGCTCGCGGCGCTGGCAGAGCTGCCGGAGACGCTTCGGGTGCCGCTGGTCCTCCGCTTCTACGCCGGGCTGTCGGAGAAGGAGATCGCCATCGCGATCGACCGTCGCCCGGGCACCGTCAAGAGCCGCCTCTACGACGCCCGGCAGCGGCTCGCTCTCGATCCCCGGCTCGCTGCCTGGGCCACACCTCAGGAGGCAGTGCAGTGACGAACTCGATGCTGGACGACGAGGTCCTCACCGGCCTGCTCGGTGAAGCGGCCGAGTCCTTTCCTGTGCCTGGTGAGGGTCCCGGTTTCGTGCTCGAGGAGAGCGCGGTCAACGCTCCGCGGGTGGGACGCGGTCGGGTCCTGAAGTGGACCGCGATCGCGGCGGCCGTCGCGGCCGGCGTTCTGGTCGTGCAGTCGTTCGGAGGCGGCGGGAACGGCTTCGACAAGAGCCAGCTGGTCACCGCACCCTCGAGTGCCGGAGGCGTTGCGGGCACGACGGGTGGCGGGGCCACCGGCGCGACCACAGGGAGCAGCGGGACTGCCGGCGGGGGGTCGTTCCGCAGCTCCATGGACGCCGTCGGCGATGCGCGGACGCGCGATCTCGCGGGGACGAAGTCGGCCGTGCCCGGGGCCCTGCCGCCGATCGCCCTGCACCCCACCGCGAGCGGCTCCGGCGGCGCAGCCGAGGTACCGCAGGGCGCCTACGCGCCGGGCACGAAGGCCCCGGCAGCCGGCGTGGGGGATGGCTTCTCGGACAGCGCGAAGATCGTGAAGACCGGCTCGATCGCCCTCATCGTCGGCGACGGCAAGGTCAGCTCGGTCGTCGTGAAGGTGCACGCCATCGCCAGCGGAGCCCGCGGCTACGTCTCTGATGAGAAGAGCCAGGAGTACGGCGACGACCCGACGTCGACGGTGACCATCCGGGTGCCGGTCGACAAGTTCGAGTCGGTCGTGCAGGCCGTCCGTGACCAGGTGAAGAACGGCGTCGGCAAGATCGACAGCAGCAGCACCAGCGGGCAGGACGTGACGGCGGCTTATGCCGACGTGGCCGCCCAGATCCAGTCGCTGACCGCCGCGCGGAACCGCTTCCTCACCATCCTGGAGCGGGCGAACACGATCGGCGAGACGCTGAGCGTGCAGCAGCGGGTCGACTCGGTGCAGCAGCAGATCGACTCCCTCAAGGGCCGGCTGCGGGTGCTGGCCGACCGGACCTCGCTGGCGACGCTGACCGTGACGGTGAGCGAGAAGCCAAAGGCGGAGCGGAAGCCGCACGTGCAGAGCGGGCTTTCGAAGTCGTTCGACAACGCCAAGGACGGCTTCACCAGCGGCGTCGAGTCGCTGATCTCCAAGAGCGGCAAGGGCTTGCTCGTCCTGATCCTCGCCGCGATCGGGCTGGTCATCCTGCGCACAGGCTGGCGCCTCGCGCGCCGCCGCCTGGTTTGAAGCCCTCCCCACTAGCCTGCACCGTGTGGGCAGACGCATCGGGGTGATGGGTGGGACGTTCGACCCGGTCCATCATGGGCACCTGTCGGCAGCCAGCGAGGTCGCCGCCCGGTACGAGCTCGACGAGGTCGTCTTCGTGCCCACCGGCGCACCATGGCAGAAGGCGGAGCGGGAGGTCAGTCCGGCCGAGGACCGCTACCTCATGACCGTCATCGCCACGGCCAGCAATCCGCGCTTCTCGGTCAGCCGGGTCGACATCGACCGGCCGGGTCCGACGTACACGATCGACACCCTGCGCGATCTGAAGAGCAGGTACGACGATGCGGAGCTGTTCTTCATCACCGGGGCGGATGCGCTGGCGCAGATCCTCGGGTGGCAGTCGGCGGGCGACCTGTTCGAGCTGTCGCACTTCGTGGGAGTGAGCAGGCCCGGGTACGAGCCGGTCGACCCCGACGAGTTCCCGCCGGGCGCCGTGACGGTGCTCGAGGTGCCGGCGCTCGCGATCTCCTCCAGCGACTGCCGGGAACGCGTCGCGGCGGGCCAACCGGTCTGGTACCTCGTGCCGGACGGCGTGGTGCAGTACATCGACAAGCGGGACCTCTACCGGAGCGCATCGTGATGCCGTCGACAGGAAGCCGCGTGGGCAGGCGCGCGGAGCTGCGGGAACGCCGCCGCAGGCAGCGCCGACGCCTCGTCGTCGCGGGGGTGACGGCCTTCGCGCTATTCCTCGTGGCCGTTGCGGTGCTGCTCATCAAGAACGGCGGGTCGGACGGAAACCACCACAACACGGCGACCCGAACCCAGCGAACGCTGCTGTTCCAGATCAAGGCCGCGGACGGTTCGGCCATCTCGTCCGCGCTCCTGGCCGACGACCCCAAGGCGGGCAGCGGCGCGATCATCCTCATCCAGCCGCAGGTGCTGGCCAACGTGCCGGGTGTCGGCAGCGGCGACTTCGGCCGCGCCCTGGCCACCGGTGGCGTCAACGGCTCACGCAACGCGTTGTCCGACCTGATGGGCGTCATCATCGACGGCAGCTGGGTGGTGGACGGTACGACGTTCGCGCGGCTCGTCGACTCCCTCGGCGGTGTCGACGTCAACGTGGACGTCGTGGTGCAGCGAGGGCGCACGATCCTGCTCAACCCGGGTCAGCAGCGGCTGGGCGGCAGCAACGCGTTGGCGTTCGCGACGTACCTGGCACCGGGGGAGCAGGAGCAGGTGCGCCTGACGCGCTTGCAGGCCGTGCTCGATGCGATCCTCAACGCGCTTCCGAAGGACGCCACGTCCCTCATCGGCTCACTGGGACGCAACTCCGTCACCACGCAGCCCGCTGCCTCCGTGGCCGCCGTGCTCACCGGCCTGGCGAAGGACGACGACTCCAACAACCTGCAGTACCAGTCGTTGCCGGTCACCAAGGTGGAGATCGACGAGCAGCAGCGCTTCCGCATCGATGCCGACGCCGACAAGCAGCTCGTCGACGACCTGCTCGCGCAGTCGATCCCCCCGGGTGCACGCAAGAGCGGCAACCGCGTCCTCGTGCTCAACGGCGTAGGGACGCCCGGCCTGGGCGACAAGGTGCGTGCCAAGCTCGTCCCTGCCGGCTTCGTCTTCATCGGCAGCCGCAACGCGCCGCGGTTCGGGTTCAGGACGACGATCGTGCTCGTGCCCGACGCGACGGAGGCCGCCGTTGCGGTGGGGCGGCAAGTGGCCCGCGCGATCGGCGTACCGGGCTCGTCGGTGCAGACCACCGACGAGATCGGGACCATTGCCGATGTCGTCGTCATCGTGGGTGCGGACTTCAAGCCCAAGTAACCTGGTCCGCATGCCTGCTTCCGACCGCGCCGTCGAGCTGGGGCTGGCGGCCGCCCAGGCCGCAGCCGACAAGCTCGGACAGGACAGCCTGCTGCTTGACGTCAGTGAGCAGCTGGTCATCACTGACGTCTTCGTGCTGGCCTCTGCTCCCAACGACCGCCAGGTGCTCGCGATCGTCGACGCCGTCGAGGAGAGGCTGCGCGACTTGGGCGCAAAGCCGGTACGGCGAGAGGGCGAGAAGGAGGGCCGCTGGGTGCTGCTCGATTTCGGCGACATCATCGTGCACGTTCAGCACCAGGAGGAGCGGATCTACTACGCGCTCGAGCGGCTCTGGAAGGACTGCCCGGTCATCCCGTTCGTGGACGCCGCCCTGCCGTCATGAGACGGATCGTGCTGCTGCGGCACGGGCGGACCGCGGACAACGCCGATGGGCGCATCCAGGGCCAGCTCGACACCCCGCTCGACGAGCTCGGGCTCATGCAGGCGGAGGCGCTCGGCACCGTGTTCGGGGCTGACCCGCCTGCGGTCGTCGTGAGCTCGGATCTGCAGCGTGCGCAGGCAACTGCCCGGGCCGTTTGCGACCACGTCGGCCTGCCGCTGGGGCTCGACCCGCGGTTGCGGGAGACGTTCTTCGGGGAGTGGCAGGGCCTTACCGGCGACGAGGTCGCTGCCGGCTGGCCGGTCGAGTTCGAGGCCTGGCGGAGGCACGAGGGACACCCGGTCGGCGGTGAGACGCCCTGGGAGGTGGGGGAGCGGGCGTATGCGGCTGCTCAGGAGCACCTGGTCGAGGAGGGCACGCTGTTGCTCGTCACGCACGGCGGGACGGCCCGCGCCCTCGTCGGCCGGCTCACGGAGCTGCCCGTAGACCAGTGGCGCCGGCTGGCGCCCTTGGGCAACACCTGCTGGTCCTCGCTGGTGGAGTCCAGCTTCGGCTGGCGCCTGGAGCGGCACAACGCGGGCCTCGGGCCGCTGACTGGTCCACCGACTGGCGCCGGCTGACCGCGGGCAGCTGCCCGTAACCGGCTCCCGTTGCCGCGGAACCGGGCCCCCGTTGCCCCGGAACCGGGCCCCCGTTGCCCCGGGTCGCAAGATGGCCCCTTCGCGGGCCTGGTGAGGGCCAACTCGCGACCCTCGGCAGCCGGTGCCCGGGGTCTAGTAGTGTTCTCTGAGCACCACGGGGCTGTGGCGCAGCTGGTAGCGCACCACACTGGC
>JBHEMB010000582.1:0-15202 GCA_046262855.1 Mycobacteriales bacterium
GCCATGAACTCGCGGTCGTCGTAGAACCGCGCGCCCTGCCACTGCCCGGGGTCGCTCCCTGGGCTGAGCATGGTCGGCGACACGACCGAGGGCGTCGTCCACGTACGGCCACCGTCGTAGGAGCGGATGAGCCGGAAGTCGCCGTGCCCTGCCGCGAAAGTGGGGAACTGGAAGCTCGACCCGACCACGTAGGCGACGCCCCGGTCGTCGAACAGGACGAGGGTGTCGGAGCAGTTGGGTCTGCTCGGGTCCATCTCGAAGCTGGTCACCGGCAGCTGCTGGCGCTTCCAGTGCTTGCCCCCGTCGAAGGTGATGAGCTCGTCGCAGCCCTGCATGGTCTGCTCGCGGTCGCGCGGGTTCGTCGGCGGGTGCCCGTGCTCGACGCCGTAGAAGCCGTAGCCGACGTTGGCGAGGAACGTGACGATGATGTTGTCGGGGTTGCGCGGGTTCACCGCGATGCTGGGCTCGCCCTCGGCATAGGCGTCGTCGAAGGTCAGCTGCTCCTCGAAGACGTGGCTGACCTTCGGGACCTGGGCGGTAGCCGGATGGGCCAGCAGCAAGGAGCCGACAACGGCAGGTACGGCGGCAAGGACAGTGCGTCGCATGGCTGGGCCTCCAAGGTCGCCACGCCGTTGTAACACCTTTGAGGCGGGTTGTCCCTAGAGGTGGAAGGCCCGTCCGAGCGAGGGTGCAGCGGCTGCGTCGCGCAAGGGAGGCGCGCCGACGAGGTCGGTCATCCAACGGCTCCACGCGAGGTGGCTCAGCGGTGCAGCGATCCGGGTCCCGTGCAGCGACGGCGCTACCACCACCGTGAGCAGCGTGCCGGTGTCGTCCTCCTCGACCTCGTCGAAGGTGATGACCACGGCCAGTCGACCGGCCGCCCAGTCCGGCCCCGACAGCACTGTCTTCAGCACGTCGCGCAGGTAGCCGTCGGCCTGGTCCAGCCCGCAGTCGTGGGCGTCGTGGCAGAGGTCGGGAACGAGCATCCCGACGTCGGGAAGCGCGCCCTCGGCGACGTCGCGGTCGAGGTCCGAGGCCGGCACGTCGAACGTCGCGCAGGCCGTGCTCTCGGGGAAGTAGGTCCACGTGTTGTGCCGCGCGGCGTAGCGGCCGGAGGACCTCCGGTCGCACGGCGCGGGCATCGACTCGGCGTACAGCTTGGCGGTGTGGCCGTGACTCAGGGCGAGGTCGAAGACCGACGGTCCTGGCACCTCATGCGCCGACGGTTCGCGGTCGTCGGCGATGCCCATCGTCGAGCCCGCCGTCATGGCGAGGTAGTTCGGCAGCGACGGGTGCGTGAGAGACCGGTAGTCGGTGGCTTCGCCGTACTGCTGAGCGAGGGAGGCCAGGTAGGGCATCCCGGCACGGGCGGAGGCGGCGCCGTGGTTCTCCTCCACGATCGTGAGCACCTTCGTGATGCCCGCGGCCGCAGGCGAAGGATGCGGCGGTGGCAGCGCGGTCGGTGTCGCTGTCGCTGTCGGGGTCGGTGCTGGGTCGGCCGTGCTCCCGGAGCAGGCGGAGCAGGCCAGCAGCAGCAGGGTCGGGAGCACGAGTGAGCGCCTCATCCTCAGCCACGGTAGGCCGTCGAGCACACTGGTGGCATGCCCGCTCAGCACGCCTTCGACGACGACGCGCTCGGAGACCTCGACGGGCTCGGCGTGGCTGCGCGCGTCCGGGACCGCGAGGTCAGCCGCCGCGAGGTGCTAGAGGCGGCGCTGGCCCGGGTGGCGAAGGTGGACGGCCTCAACGCGGTACAGCTGCTCGACGGGGAACGCGCGCTGCGGTCAGCTCCCGTCGCCGGCCCGTTCTCGGGCGTGCCGACGTTCATCAAGGACAACGTGGACGTGGCCGGCTGGCCCACGAACCAGGGTTCGGAGGCCTTCACGGCGACACCGGCGAAGAAGGACTCCGTCGCCGTGCGCACCGTCCGGGGCACGGGGCTGGTCGCACTCGGGAAGTCCCGGCTGCCGGAGATGGGCTGGAACGCGTCGAGCGAGTTCATGACCGGCGAGCCCGTCCGCAACCCATGGGACCCGGCGTACTCCAGCGGCGCCAGCTCTGGTGGTGCGGCCGCGCTGGTGGCCTCGGGTGTCGTCCCCGTCGCGCACGCGAACGACGGCGGCGGCTCGATCAGGATCCCCGCAGCGGCCTGTGGACTGGTGGGCCTGAAGCCCACCCGCGGGCGGCTGCCCATGGACGCGCTGGACCGGGTCATGCCGGTGAACCTCGTCAGCAACGGCGTGCTCACCCGTTCCGTCCGGGACACGGCCCACTTCTTCGCCCATGCCGAGCGGGTCGGCAGGCTCCGGCCCATCGGCCTGGTGGAGGGCCCATCACCGCGCCGGTTGCGGGTCGGCCTGGTGGCCGACTCGGTCTGGGGCAGCACCGACGACGAGACCCGCGCAGCCGTCCTCGGCGCGGCAGCTCTCCTGTCTGACCTCGGTCACGACGTCGAGGAGGTGCCCTTGCCGGCTGGCGAGCAGTTCGCCGAGGACTTCTCGCTCTACTGGGGATTCCTCGGCTGGTTCGCCAACCAGGCGGGTCCCCGGGTGTTCAAGGGCTGGGACCCTGCCAAGGCGGACACCCTGACGCTCGGGCTGACCGGCTACTTCAGCCGGCGCCGCAAGGAGTTCCCAGGTGCGGTGCGGCGGCTACGCGCCTCCAAGGAGGTCTACGCCAGGGCCTTCGCGACCCGCGACCTGCTGCTGTCCCCCACGTTGTCGCACACGACGCCGCAGATCGGCCACCTCTCGCCGAGGCAGCCGTTCGAGCAGCTGTTCGACCGGCTGCGCGACTACGCCGGCTTCACGCCGCTCAACAACGCGGCCGGCAGTCCCGCGATCTCCCTGCCGCTGGGGCAGACCAGTGACGGGCGCCCGATCGGCATCCACCTCAGCGCTGAGCACGGTGACGAGCGGACGTTGCTCGAGATCGCCTTCGAGCTCGAGGAGGCCAAGCCGTTCCCGCGACTGGGTCAGACGGCGGGGTAGGAGTCGGCCAGCTCCCGCAGCACGTTCTTCGCGACCTTCTCGAGAGTGGCCCGCGGGAACTCCGCGACGACGTACACCGCCCGTGGCACCTTGAAGTCGGCGAGGTTGGCCGCACAGGCCTCGATGATCTGCTTGCCGAGCAGCTCGTCGTCGGGAGCGCCTGGGCCCTTGATGACGAAGGCCACCGGGACCATGGACAGCCACTCGTGCGCCTTGCCGACGACCGCGATCTCTGCGATGCCGGGGACCAGACGGCAGGTGTCCTCCACCTCCCGGGCGCTCACGTTCTCGCCACCCACCTTGATGAGGTCCTTGTCGCGGTCGGTGTAGACGACGTTGCCGCCCTCGACGACCTTCACCATGTCCCCGGTCTTGAACCAGCCGTCCGCCGTGAACGAGTCGGCGTTCGCTGAGGGGTTGTCGAAGTACTCGAGGAACAGATGGATGCCGCGCGTGCCGCGCATCCAGAGCTCGCCGGTCTCACCCATCGCGACCGGCTCACCGGTCTCCTTGGACACGACGAGCATCTCGTACCCGGGGGTGGGGTGGCCCATCGACATCCGCGGCCAGCCCTCCTGCGGCCGGCCGGTGATCGCGTGCGTGACCGTCTCCGTCATCCCGTACGCGGCGTACACGCGCAGGCCGAGCCAGGCGTCGACCTCAGGCATGATCATCCCGAAGACGCCGGCGCGGATCGGGTGCTCCTTCGGCGCCTCCGGGAGCGAGAAGGCGCTGAAGACGAACGGCATCAGGCTGATGTGGGTGACCTGGTGCTTCTGCACGACGGGCCAGAAGTTCGACGTGGACCACTTCGGGGTGAGTACGGCGGTGGCGCCGACGCCGAGGACGGACCACAGGGTCCAGGACTGCGCGTTGACGTGGAAGAACGGCAGGTAGACCAGGTAGGTGTCATCACCGCCCAGGTCGATGTTGCGCGGCCCGATGCGGCCTGCCCAGATCGCGTTGGCGTGGGTGTGCACGACGGCCTTCGGCTTGGACGTGGTGCCGGAGGTGAACAGGATCCCTGCCGGGAGCATCGGCTCGGGGTCCCTGACGGGACAGGCGCTCTCGTCACCGAAGAGCGTCTCGAGCTGGTCCGTCGTCACCACCCACGTCAGCCTGGGTCCGGCCTCGCGGACGAGGTCGGCGAACTCCGGCTGCGTGATGGCGGCGACGCACTGGGCCTTCTCGACGAAGTAGCCCACCTCCGCGGCGACGGAGCGGGTGTTCGTGGTCACGCCGACGGCTCCGACCCACGCGCAGGCGTACCAGGCGAGCACCATCTCGGGACAGTTCTCCGAGTGGATGAGGACCTTGTCGCCCTTCGCGATGCCGCGGCCGGCGAGTCCGGCGGCGAGCCGTCGCACGTCATGGAGGAACTGGCCGTAGGTCCAGGTGCGGCCCGTTCCCTCGCGGGGCTCCCACACGAGCAGCGGGTGGTCGGGCTGCACGGACGCCCAGTGCTGGAGCAGCCACGGGATGTCCTGGCCCTGCATCTGGAGAGCTGCCACGTCCGTGCTCATGCCGGCTCCTCCGCCAGCAGCCTGCCGAGAGCGACGAGCGAGCGCGTGCCACCGCCGAGGGTGAGCTCGTACTGCTTGCCGGCCAGGTAGTAGCGGTGCAGCGGGTACTCCCGGGAGACGCCCATCCCCCCGTGCAGGTGAGCGCAGGCGCGGACCACGCGCTGCCCGCCGTCGGACGCGAAGTACTTGGCGACGGCGACCTCCTTGGCCGCGGGCAGCCGCTGCGCGAGCAGCCAGACGGCCTGCAGCATGGTCAGCCGGATCGCGGTGGTGTCGATGAAGGAGTCCGCCGCCCGTTGACCGACGGCCTGGAAGTGCGCGATGGGATGGCCGAACTGCTCACGGGTCTTGGTGTAGTCCGCCGTGAGCCGCAGTGCGGCCTCAGCGGTGCCGAGCAGCAGCGCGCACACCGACGCAGTCGCTACCTGCAGCACGTCGGTGAGTGCCGTGGCATCGCCGACGAGCTCACCCGGAACGCCGTCGAGGACGACGAGTGCCTCGGGGACATAGGTGATCGTCGCCTGCGGTTCGCGGGTCACCGCGGACGCGTCGACCAGGTAGAGCCGAGGTCCGGAGGGCGACGTCGCCGAGACGAGCAGCTTGTCGGCGTAGAGCCCTGACGGGACGCAGGTCTTGCTGCCCGTCAGGACACCCTCCGCGGTGGCGGTGGTCGTGGGCGCGGACTCCTCGCCCAGCGGCTCGACCAGCGCCGGGCTGATGAGCAGCGATCCGTCCGCGATCCGGGGCAGCAGGTCCGCCTGCTGCTCGGCGGAACCGTGCCGGACCAGCGCGACGGCGCTCACGGCCGTGGCGAACAGCGGCACGTGGGCAGCGGCTCGTGCCGCCTCCTCCAGGAGCACGGCCACCTCGAGCAGGCCGAGGCCGAGCCCGCCGTGCTGCTCAGGGACGGCTGTCCCCAGCAGGCCGGCGTCGGCGAGCTTCGCCCAGAGCGCACGGTCGAAGCCTGGCTCGGAGGAGTCCTCGGACGCGCGCAGCGCCGCTGGCGTGCAGTGGCCGGAGAACAGCTTGTGAGCGAGCTCCCGGACGGTGTTCTGGTCCTCGGTGAAGGTGAAGTCCATGGCTGCCTCTCAGCGCTTGACCATGGGCATGCCCAGGCCGAAGACGGTGATGAGGTCGCGCTGGACCTCGTTGACGCCGCCACCGAAGGTGAGGATCACCAGGGAGCGGTAGCTGGCCTCCAGCCGCGACAGGAGCACCGACTCGGGAGAGCCGCGCTTGACGTAGGCGTTCTGGCCGACGATCTCCATGAGCAGCCGGATGTTGTCGAGGTTGGTCTCGGTCCCGAACACCTTGGTGGTGCTGGCGTCCTCGACGTTGAGGATGCCGCTCTCCGCGTCGCAGGCCACCTTCCAGTTCTGCAGCCGCAGGAACTCGAAGTTGGCGTGCACCCTCGCGAGGTTGAGCTGCACCCACTCCTGGTCGATGACCCTGCGACCTACGGCGCCCCCGGCACCGGGCCCGTCCGGGAGCTTGGTCTGCTGCGCCCACCGCCGTACGTCGGCCAGGAACTTGTCGACCATGCCCGGTGCGCACAGCGTGACCCGCTCGTGGTTCAGCTGTCCGGTGATGAGCGACCAGCCGTTGTTCAGACCTCCGATGACGTTGGCGACGGGCACCCGCACGTCCTCGTAGTGCACCTCGCAGATGGGGTGCTCGCCGATGAGCTCGAGCGGCCGAGGGGTGATGCCGGGGGTGTTCATCGGGACCGCGACGATGGAGAGCCCGCGGTGCTTCTTCACCTCGGGGTCGGTGCGGATCGCCAGCCAGCACCAGTCCGCCGTGGCGCCGTACGAGGTCCAGAGCTTGGTGCCGTTGATGATCAGCTCGTCGCCCTCGACGACGCCGCGGGTCGAAAGGCTGGCGAGGTCGGTGCCGGCGTCGGGCTCGGAGTAGCCGATGCAGAAGTCGATCTCGCCCTTGAGGATGCGGGGCAGGAAGTACTCCTTCTGCTCCTGCGTGCCGTGCTGCATGATCATCGGGCCGACGGTGTTCATCGTCAGGATCGGCAGCGGGGCGCCCTGGCGCATCGACTCGTCGTAGAAGATCCACTGGTCGATGTGGCCCCGGTCCTGGCCTCCCCACTCGCTCGGCCAGCCGATCCCGAGCCAGCCGTCGGCAGCCATCTGCCTGACGACCTTGCGCTTTGTCGGCTCGTGCGTCGCGGGATCGTCGAGGAGCGCGCGGACTTCCGGTGTCAGCAGCTCGGCGTAGTAGGAGCGCAGCGTCCGCCGCAGCTCCTCCTGCTCGTCGGTGTACGCGAGGTGCATGTCGGCCCCTGAACTAGAACGTGTTCTCGTCGGGCGCATCGTACGCACACCACCCGCGTCGCATCTAGGGTTGCGCAAGTCCGCCACGAAGCGTGGCTCCGCGCCCTAAGGTCGTCACACAGGCGTTCCTTCAGATGGCTGACTTAGTGAGGAGTAGGCAGGTGCTGCGGGTGCCCGAGCTGCCGCTCGACCCGGATCTCCCTGTCCTGGACCTCCTCGAGCCCGGACCGTTGCCCCAGGCGACCGCCCCGCTGCTCGTGACGGCGCACGGGTGCCCCCTCGGCTTCGTCCCGACCGGCATCGGGGACCCGCGGGGCTGGGCCGAGCGGGAGTACGGCGAGTCCGCCGCGGCGCACCGCGACCGGGCCGGTTCCTGGCAGGCCGTGCTCGGCGACCGGTGTCCGGCCGTCACCGTCGTGGTCGCAACCACGGGTGAGCGGTCTGGACCGCTGAACGTGCTGCTGCGCGCGCTGCTCACCCAGACCTACGCACCGCTGGAGGTGCTTGTCGTCGACAACCGCCCTGGCACGTGGGACCAGGCCGAGCTGCTCGAGGACCCGCGGTTGCGGGTCCTCGAGCAACCCGTCAAGGGAGTGTCGGCCGCCCGCAACGCCGGCCTCGCCGCGACAACCACCCCGCTGCTGCTGTTCCTCGACGACGACGTCGTCCCCTCCCCCGACTGGGCCGGCTGGCTGGTCGCGGGCCTGCATGCCACCCCGGAGACGGCGTGCGCCACGGGCCTGATCCTCCCGCTCGACACTCGCACCGAGGGCCAGCGGCTGCTCGAGGAGTGGGGCGGCTTCGGCAAGGGCCTGGAGCGCAAGCTGCACCGGCACCCGCACCCGTCCCCGCCCGGGCCGCTGTACCCCTACCAACCCGGTGCGTACGGCTCGGGCGCCAATGTCGGGTTCTGGACCGAGCAGCTGCGCGCGCTCGGCGGCTACGACGAGGTGCTGGGCGCAGGCACGCCCGCGCACGGTGGTGAGGACCTCGCCGTGCAGATGACCGTCGTGCTCTCCGGTCGGCACCTTGCGTACGAGCCCTGCTCAGTGGTCTGGCACCGGCACCGGGCGACGAAGCAGGAGTGGACCCGCCAGCTGTTCTGGTACGGGGTCGGCCTCTCGGCCACCATGGTGCGACGCGCACTGTCCTCGCCGCGTGACCTGCATGGCGTGCTCGTGCGGCTGCCGTCCGCGGCGCGTTACGCCTTCTCGAAGGACTCCACGCGAAACGCGCACCGGTCCGCCGACTACCCCAGGTCGCTGGTCGCCGTGGAGCTGCTGGGGATGCTCGTCGGCCCGCTCGCGCTCGTCCGCAGCTGGATCGCCAGCCGCCGGGCACGACGATGACCGCAGTTCCGGTGGTGGTCTTCCACGCCATCCGGGACGACGGCGACCCGTGGTCGATGAGCTGGTCGCGCTTCCGCGAGTACGCCGGGATGGTGGCTGACTCCGGGCGCACCGCCGTGACCGTGCACGAGCTCGCGCAGCGGTTGCGCACGGGCGCGTCCGTCGCGGGCCTGGTCGCCGTGAGCTTCGACGACGGCGATGCCTCGCAGCTGCCGGCGGCAGCCGCGCTTGCCGACGCGGGACTGGCCTCCACGGTCTACGTCACCGTCGGCTACCTCGGGACTGACGGGATGCTCGACGCCGCACAGCTGCCCGAGCTCTCCGCCGTACCGGGGGTGGAGGTGGGCTCGCACTCCGTCCAGCACGTGCACCTCGACGTTCTCGGTCCTGCTGAGCTGCGGGCGCAGCTGCGCGACAGTCGCGCAGCGCTCGAGGACCTGGTCGGGCAGGAGGTGCGCGGCATCGCGTACCCGCACGGGTCGCACGACCGCCGGGTGCTGCGTGCGGCCGAGCAGGCCGGCTACCGCAGCGGCGCCGCGGTGCGCAACGCGCTGAGCCATGACCGCGAGCACCCGCTGTCGGTCTCGCGGCTCATCGTGACCCAGGCGACTCCGATCCCCATGGTGCAGGCGTTCCTGCGCGGCGAGGGCCGGCTCGGCGAGACCCGCCCCCGGCTGCGGACGCGCGGCTTCCGGCTCTACCGCAAGGCCCGGCACCGCCTCACCAGTGCCTGAGGTGCGTCTGGAAGAGTGCACTGCATGGGTGGTCCGCTGTCTGGTCTTCGTGTCCTTGAGCTCGCCGGCATCGGCCCGGCGCCGCATGCCTGCATGGTCCTCGCGGACCTGGGCGCGGACGTCGTGCGGGTGGAGCGGCCGAACCCCGCCCGCGTGGAGGGGGTGGTGGCCGACCAGGCGCAGCGCGGCCGGCGGTCGATCGAGGTCGACCTGAAGTCCGCGGAAGGTCGTGACCTCGTGCTCCGGCTCGCCGAGCGGGCCGATGTCTTCGTCGAGGGCTTCCGCCCTGGGGTGACCGAGAAGCTCGGGCTCGGACCGGAGGACCTCTGGGCGCGCAACCCGCGGGTCGTCTACGGCCGGATCACCGGCTGGGGCCAGGACGGCCCGCTGGCGGCCCGGGCCGGCCACGACATCAACTACCTCGGGCTGACCGGTTCGCTGCACGCCATGGGCAGGGCCGGCGAGACGCCAGCCCCGCCGCTGAACCTGGTCGCGGACTTCGGCGGCGGCTCGATGCTGCTGCTCGTGGGCATCCTCGCCGCGCTGCACGAGCGGCAAGCCTCCGGTAAGGGACAGGTCGTCGACGCCGCGATGGTCGACGGCGTTGCGCAGCTGAGCCACATGATGTGGACCATGCGCGGCCAGGGCGCCTGGGGCGACGACCGGCAGGCGAACCTGCTCGACGGCGGCGCGCCCTTCTACGACACCTACGAGTGCGCCGACGGTCGCTACGTCGCCGTGGGGCCGATCGAGCCGCAGTTCTACGCGCAGATGCTGGACGGACTGGGGCTGACCGACGCGGGCCTGCCGGACCAGAACGACACCGCCCAGTGGCCGGCGCTGCGCAAGTCGCTGACGGAGGCGTTCCGGTCCAGGACCCGGGACGAGTGGTCGGCGGTCTTCGCCGGCACGGACGCCTGCGTCACACCGGTCGTGGAGCCGCGCGAGGTCCGCGACGAGCCGCACCTGTCGGCCCGCGGCACGTTCCTGGACCTCGACGGCGTCTTCCAGCCCGCCCCGGCACCGCGGTTCTCCCGGACGCCCGCCAGCCGGCCCGCGCCCCCGCCGGCGACCGGTGCTGACACCGACGCCGTGACCGCCGACTGGCTCAGCTAGCGGGGACGGCCAGCGCCAGCGTCTCGGCGATGAGGGCGGGCTTCTCGCTGCCCTCGACCTCGACGGTCACCTGGTTCTTCACCAGCAGCGACCCGTCCGGTCGCGGGTCCACGGACAGCACCGTGGCGCGCAGTCGCACCCGTGAGCCGACCCGCACCGGTGTCAGGAAGCGGACCTTGTCGGAGCCGTAGTTCACGCCCATCGCCGCCCCGGTGTAGGTCCAGAGCTCCCAGCTCAGCATCGGGATCAGCGAGAGCGTCAGGTAGCCGTGGGCGATCGTCCCCCCGAACGGGCCGTCCTTCGCCTTCGCCACGTCCACGTGGATCCACTGGTCGTCACCCGTGGCCTCGGCGAACTGGTTCACCCGCTCCTGCGTGATCTCATGCCACTCGCCGGGGCCGATCTCTCGGCCCACGTAGGACGGCAGGTCGGCGACAGGGACTTCTACAGGCATGCGCGCACTCTTTCATGCCACCGGAAGGCGGGCCTTCGGGGGCCGTGCCGCGGAAGATCTGGCCAGAGATGTTCGCAATCTGCTGCCGAAGCGGCGCCGCGGTGCAAGGCTCGGATGATCATGGCGGAGCGTCCCGATCTGCGGCTCGTGGAGGATCCAGAGGACCCTCCGCCGTGCGCGCTGTGCGGTGAGCCCGGGACGACGCGGTCGGCGGTCGACGGGGCGCCGCTGTGCATGAGCTGCTTCACGGAGACGCACTGGCACCCGTCCTGGAACAAGTCCTTCGACAGACGGGAGTAACGGGCGGCCCGCCTGCAAGTGGGCGGTCACCCAGGGCTAGCGGCCGCGCACCAGGTCGAGGAACTCGCCCCGGGTGCGGGCATCGTCACGGATGGTGCCGTGCAGTGCCGACGTCACGGTCCGCGTGTCGGTGACCCGGGCGCCGCGCAGCCGCATGCACATGTGCTCGGCCTCGAGCACGACGCCGACACCTCGCGGGTCGAGCTCCGCCACCAGCCAGTCGGCGATCTGCTGGGTCATCCGCTCCTGGACCTGGAGCGCCCGGCTGAAGTGCTCCACGACCCTGGCCAGCTTCGACAGGCCGACGATGCGGTCCTTGGGCAGGTAGGCCAGGTGCGCGGTCCCGGCAAACGGCAGCAGGTGGTGCTCGCACAGGCTGTGGAAGGGGATGTCGCGCACCAGGACGAGCTCGTTGTAGTCCTCGTCGTTCGGGAACGTCGTGGCCGAGAAGGGCTGCGGCGTGAGCTGCTCGGCGAAGGCGCGCGCCACCCGCTCCGGGGTGCGCCGCAGGTGCTCGCTGTCGGGGTCCTGGCCGAGCGCGCTCAACAGCTCGCGCACCGCGCGGGCAGCCGCGTCGAGGTCGAAGGGTGCGCTCATCGGCATCGACGTTACCGTGGAGTGGTGGCAGACCCTCTCGCGCTGTGGTGGCACCGCCGCTCCTCGTGGGAGCGGGTCTCGGTGCCGGACCTCGTCGCGCGCAAGGACGGGCGGACGGTGAGCGTCGTCGTGCCCGCCCGCAACGAGGAGCCCACCGTCACCGGCGTCGTCCGGCCACTGGTCGACGACCTGGTGCCCGCAGGCCTCGTGGACGAGGTCATCGTCATCGACGGCCACTCGAGCGACGGTACGGCGGAGCTCGCCGCCGCCGCCGGTGCGCGCGTCATCTCGCTGCCCGACGAGCCGGAGCTGCGGGGCAAGGGCGGCGCCCTGTGGTGGGGCCTGCAGCAGAGCAGCGGGGACCTCCTCGTCTTCCTCGACTCCGACGTCTCCCCGTCCCGTGCGGAGACGGCCGTGGCGCTGCTGACCCCGTTGCTGATGGCCCCGGCCGTGCAGTTCGTGAAGGCGGCGTTCGATCGGCCGCTCTCGGTGGACGGTGTGCTGCACCACGGCTCCGGTGGGCGCGTCACCGAGCTGCTCGCCAGACCGCTGCTGAACACCTGGTGGCCGCAGCTGGCCGGGTTCGTGCAGCCGCTGGCCGGCGAGCTCGCCGCCACCCGGACCTTGCTCAACCGGTTGCCGTTCGCGACCGGGTACGGGCTCGAGATCGGGATGCTCGTCGACGTGCTCAGCATGGTCGGCCTGGAGGCGATGGCGCAGGCCGACATCGGCGAGCGGCGCCATCGTCATCACAGCGACGCCGCGCTCGGCCGGATGTCGGCCGAGGTGCTCGCCGCCGCCCTCCGGCGCCGTCGCGACAGCGGCGACGACCGGCTCGTGCAGTTCGCCCGGGTGGGGGACGGCTTCGAGGCCACGACCAGCACCCTGCACGCCGAGGACCTCCCGCCCGTCGTCTCGCTGACGGAGGAGCAGGCCAGCTAGTGCTGCTCGTCTTTCGCGGGAAGGTGCTGCCCGAGACGTCTCTGGTCATGGCCATCGTCAACCGCACCCCGGACTCCTTCTACGACAAGGGCCGGACCTTCGGGTTGGCGGCCGCTCTCGAGCGGGTGGACCAGGTCGTCGAGGAGGGTGCGCACATCGTCGACATCGGCGGCGTGAAGGCCGCCCCCGGCGAGGAAGTGGCCGCTGACGAGGAGGCCGCGCGAGTGCTCCCCGTTGTCGAGGCGGTCCGGTCCAGGTACCCGTCGCTCGTCATCAGTGTCGACACCTTCCGGGCGTCGGTCGCCGAGCAGGTGCTCGCCGCCGGCGCGGACATCGTCAACGACGCCTGGGAGTGCCCGGAGCCGGAGACCTACGACGTGGCAGCTGCGTTCGGGGCCGGTGTGGTCTGCACGCACGCCGGGCACCTGCCACCGAGGACCAGGCCGCACCGGGTCAGCTACCCGGATGTCGTCTCCGACGTCG
Organism: Mycobacteriales bacterium; assembly: GCA_046262855.1. Lineage (GTDB taxonomy): Bacteria > Actinomycetota > Actinomycetes > Mycobacteriales > SCTD01 > RYN-111. Next base: position 12,777 of record JBHEMB010000582.1, read on the forward strand.
TGACGACCCTCACCGGCATGGCCTCGCGCGCGGTGGCCGCCGGTGTCCCCCGCGAGTCGGTGCTCATCGACCCCGGGCACGACTTCGGCAAGAACACCCGGCAGTCGCTGCAGCTCACCGACCGCACCGTCGACCTGGTCTCGACCGGGTGGCCGGTCCTGATGGCGCTGTCCCGCAAGGACTTCATCGGCGAGGTGCTCGACCAGCTCCCCGACGAACGGCTGGAGGGCACCCTGGCGGCGACTGCCGTCTGCGCCTTCCAGGGCGCCCGGGTCTTCCGGGCGCACGACGTTGCGGCGACAGTGCGGGTGCTGCGCACCGTTGACGCCATCCGGGGCCGCACCGCACCGCTCGTGAACGTGCGTGGGCTCGCGTGAAGCTCGCTTTCATCCCCTCCGCACCGCTGCTGCTCCCCGCGCTGGGCGGCGGACCGGACGACCTCAGATCGGCTTGCCAGCATGCGATCTCGTGCCTCGACGGTGACGTCGTGGTGATCGGCAGCGGGCGGCCGACGGGATGGTGCAGCGGCACCGTCGACGCCACGCCGTACGGCCTGCGGGGCGAGCCGGCCGCCCACCCGCTGCCGCTCGCGCTCGCCGTCGGCTCCGCCCTGCTCGGCGAGCGGCCGCACCGCTTGCTGGCTGTCGACGGCAGACCCGTCGAGTTGCCTGCCGGTGCGGACCTGCTCGTCGTCGGTGACGGCACCGCGAAGCGCACGGAGAAGGCGCCGGGCCATTTCGACCCTCGGGCGGAGGCATACGACGAGGCGGTCGTCGCCGGGCTGCGCGCCGGTCGCCTGCCGGACCTCGACGTCGCGCTCGGCCGGGAGCTCCTCGTCGGGGGTCTCGACGCCTGGTGCACGGTCGCCGCGTCGGTCCCCGGCCGCTTCACAGCTGACGTCCGCTACGCCGGAGCGCCGTACGGCGTCGGGTACGTCGTCGCCACCTGGATAGGGTCCTGACCCGTGAACATCGTCGTCGTTGGTGCCGGGCTTGCCGGGCTGCGTGTCGTGGAAGCCCTGCGGGACAAGGGATCCGATGCCTCGATCGTGCTGGTGGGCGAGGAGCTGCACGAGCCCTACGACCGGCCGCCGCTGTCGAAGCACGTGCTGCGGGGTGACCGCGAGCCGATGTACCTGCGCGAGGAGTACGACTCGCTGGGCGTCGACCTCCGCCTCGGGGTCACCGCGACCGGCGTGTCAGGGCACGTGCTGCGCACCACCTCGGGCGATGTCGAGTTCGACCACCTGGTCATCGCGACCGGTGCGGTCCCGCGCCGGCTGCCTGGTGCGCCGGGCCACGTGCTGCGGACCCTGGACGACAGCCGCGCGCTCTCGCCGTACCTGGCGGAGGGGCGCACGCTGGGTGTGGTCGGTGCGGGCCTGATCGGATGCGAGGTGGCCGCGAGCGCGCGCACCAAGGGCGCTGACGTGCACCTGGTCGACGTGCTCGACGGGCCGCTGGTCCGCGTGCTCGGGCCGGTGGTGGCTCAGCGGATCGCCGAGCTGCACGCCTCCCATGGCGTGCACCTCCACCTCGGGACCGGCGTCGCGTCCGCGGCAGCCGACCGGCTCGAGCTCACCGACGGGACGGTGCTGCCCGTCGATGCGGTGCTCGAGGCGATGGGTGTCACGCCCGCGACCGCGTGGCTGCACGACAGCGACGTGACCCTCGACGACGGTGTGGTGTGCGACGGCACCGGCCGCGCCGCCGACGGTGTGTGGGCCGTGGGCGACGTCGCGCGCTGGGCCGGGGTCCGGCGCGAGCACTGGACCAGCGCGGGCGAGCAGGCAGTGACCGTCGCGGGTGCGATCCTCGGCGAACCTGTCGAGCACGACGCGCTGCCGTACTGGTGGAGCGACCAGTACGACGTGAAGCTGCAGGGGCTCGGCACCGTCGCGGCGGACGACCACGTCGAGCTCGTCGAGGTCGGGCCTCGTGCCCGGCCGCTGGCCGTGTACTCGCGGGACGGCCGGCTGACCGGCGTGGTGGGGTTCTCGGCCGGTGCGGCCGTGATGAGGCTGCGGACCGAGATCGCGGAGCACGCCCCCGTCGCCGACGTGCTGGCGTCGCTCACGTCCTGACAGCGCAGGAGCCCGCCCGTCGGATCAAGGCCGGGGGGGCAGCGGGCGGGGGGTCAGCTCTTGCCGAGGTCGGCGTTGTCGAGGTTCGCCAGCCGGAGCTGGCCTTTGGCGACCAGCCGGCCCTGCTCGTCGGTGATGTCGATCTCCCACAGCTGCTGGCTGCGGCCGCGGTGGATCGGGGTGGAACGCGCGGTCAGGGTGCCCTCGCGGGTGGCCCGGAGGAAGTTGGTGTGGTTCGACGTCCCGACCACGGGGCCGTCGTACCAGGCCGCGCCCGAGACGCTGCCCACGGACTCGACCACGCTGCACAGCACGCCGCCGTGCAGGATGCCGTACGGCTGCT
>JBHEMB010000583.1:0-3182 GCA_046262855.1 Mycobacteriales bacterium
GCGATGGGGCCGCAGGTCGGCTACTACTCCCCCGAGATCCTCGTCGAGTACGAGATCCACGCGCCCGGCATCAACGCCTCAGGGATGAGCTTCCCCGGTGCGTCGCCGTTCCCGCTGATCGGGCACACGGCTGACTTCGCATGGAGCGGCACGACCGCCAACGGCGACAACGCCGACACCTTCGCCGAGCAGCTCTGCCAGGACGACGACCACTACCTCTACCGCGGCAAGTGCATCCCCTTCACCCATCGCGACCAGGTCATCCAGACCCCGCTGTCGCCGACCGACCCCGGTGTCCCGGAGAAGGTGACGCTGCGGACGATGGACTCGGTGCACGGGTCGGTGCATTCCTTCGCCACCTCCGGGGGCCGTCGCTATGCCCTGGTGCGGTCCACCGCGGTGAACCGGCACGGCATCCGGTCGCTCGTCGCGTTCATGCGGATGGCCGAGGGCTCGGTGCACACGCCGCAGCAGTTCGTCGCGAACATGCGGCACTACACCGGCAACGAGAACTGGTTCTTCGTCAGCAAGGATCACATCGGCTGGCTGCAGTCGGGCTGGTTCCCGCAGCACGCGCCCGGCACCGACCTCGAGCAGCCGATCCTGGGCACCGGCCAGTGGGACTGGAAGGGCTTCGACCCGGCGACCCAGCTGTTCACTCGGCATGCGGACTCGTTCAACCCGACTGCGATCGATCCTGCGCAGGGGTACCTGGCCTCGTGGAACAACAAGGCCGCCCACGGCTGGCGAGCCGCGCCGGGCATCTGGTCGTACGGTCGGATCCATCGCGACATGCTGCTGCGCGACCCGACGGTGCGGGCAGAGCAGGCCGGGCGTCGGCTGTCGCTGTCGGACGTCGTCGGCATCAGCGGGAACGCGGCCACCCAGGACCTGCGCGGCGTGCAGGTGCTCCCTGACCTGCTCGCGGCCCTCGGCCCGTCCTCCGACCCCGTCGTCGTCGCCCTGCGGGCCTGGGTCGCCTCGGGTGCGCACCGCCGGGACACCAGCGGCGACGGCGTCTACGAGGACTCCGCGGCGGTCGCCGCCTTCGACGCCTGGTGGCGCGCGACCGTGCACGACCTGTTCGACCCGCAGGTCGGCGCGGACCTCGTGAAGCAGCTGCAGGGCGGCATGGACCTCGTCCTCGACGACCGCGCCGTCAAGACCGGGTTCTACGACGGCTGGTACGGCCAGGTCTCCGACGTCGTCCGAGCCGCCCTCGGCAAGCAGCCGCAGCTGCGCTCACTGCGATGCGGCACCGGCAGCCTCACGTCCTGCCGGGCGCTGCTGCGGCGCTCGCTCGCCGAGGCCGTCGCCACCGTGTCGAAGGCCCAGGGGACGTCGAAGATCTCCGGCTGGAAGGTCATGGCGCTCTGCGCCAAGGGCGGCGGCTGCGACCAGAACGAGCCCGTCACGGCCGGCGCCATCGCCACCCCGCCACAGCCCTTCGAGAACCGCGGCACCTTCCACCAAGCCGTCGACCTCGCCGGTCCCCCGGCACCTGGGGCTTTCGGTACGCCGGTGGGCGCGGGTTCCCGCGGGGGGCTGCCCGCGACCGGAGGCGTGGCCATCATGGCGGTCGGAGGCCTCGTGCTCCTGAGCCTGCTGGGCGTCGCGCGCTTCCGCCGTACCGCCGCGTAGCGTCCGTTCGAAGGCGCCCACGCCGGCGCTCAGGCGGGCGGATGCAAGGGGCTGGTGGGCGATACTGGACTCGAACCAGTGACCTCTCGCGTGTGAGGCGAGCGCTCTAACCAACTGAGCTAATCGCCCGGACTTCTCCGGGAAGAGGTACGGCGCGGAAGACTAGCGCAATCGGGGCGGCCCAGCCGACCCGTGGCGTGCGCGTCAGCTCAGCAGCGAGGTGGCGCGGTCGACGAGCTCGAACCGGGCTGCCAGTAGCAGGGCGACGACCAGCAGCACGAGGCCGCTGCCGGTCACCAGGCCGGCCCGCCACGGGTGGGCGCGGGCGGCATCCCAGGCGTCGAGCGCCTGCTTGCGAGCCCGCTCGACGAGCCGCTCGGCCCAGGCGAACTCCAAGGCCCAGATCACCAGGCCGAGCAGCACCGGCGGGATCGTGAGCGGGCCGGGCAGCACGGAGAGCGCCAGCCCGAGGAGGATGAAGAACAGCCCGAGCAGGAACACGGCGAGCCGAACCATCGTGTTTCCGCCGGGCAACCGCCGTACCCGCTCCCTGATCACGGGGCCATTATCCCTGACCAGGCCGGTCCGCGAATCCGGTTCGACCCGCGCTCAGGAGCGGGCGCGGGCCGTGGTCCTGAGCCGCTCGGGTGAAAGGGCGCACCCGGGTGGTTCAGAAGCGCGTGGAGGGGGCACCCTTGCAGCACGAACCACATGGCCGAGGAGTCCCAGCCCATGGCAGCCCGCCCCGTCACCGTCCGCAGCGAGTTCCAGCTGCGTCTGGTGGTGCCCGGCGCGGCCTCCCTGCCGGTACGCGCGGGACTGTCCTACGACGCGGTCGACCCGTACGCCGTGACTGTCGCGTTCCACACCGGCGCCGGGGGCAGCGGGGACGTCGTCCAGTGGACCTTCGCCCGCCAGCTGCTCACCGATGGGGTGCGCGCTCCCGTGGGGCAGGGCGACGTCCAGGTCTGGCCGTCCGCCGTCGCGGGCGACAGCGTGGTCTGCCTGGCGCTCAGCTCGCCGTCCGGGAAGGCGCTGTTCGAGATCCCCGTGTCGGAGCTCGTCGAGTTCCTCACCATGACCTACGCAGCAGTTCCCACCGGTGCCGAGAGCGAGCACGTGGACCTCGACGCCGAGCTCGCAGTCCTGCTCGGCGCCGAGCCTGGGACCTGAACGCTCCCGGCTGCTTCTGCTAACGTCGTTTCCCGTCGCCGGGCACGCTCGGCGCACGCGGACGTGGCTCAGTTGGTAGAGCACAACCTTGCCAAGGTTGGGGTCGCGGGTTCGAATCCCGTCGTCCGCTCGGAAGTATCTCCACGCCTCCCGGCCGGGTGGCCGAGTGGCTTAGGCAAGGGCCTGCAAAGCCCTGTACGCGGGTTCGATTCCCGCCCCGGCCTCTCCTCGCAGAACAACTGAACAAGCACGGGCGATTGGCGCAGTTGGCTAGCGCGCTTCCCTGACACGGAAGAGGTCACAGGTTCGAGTCCTGTATCGCCCACCAGGTAAGACGGCAGGTCACACGGCGGGTCGTCGCCGAAGAC
>JBHEMB010000584.1:0-7149 GCA_046262855.1 Mycobacteriales bacterium
GCTTCAAGCTGAGTGCCTACTCCGACATCAAGCCGGCGGGCACCGGTGTGACCCGCAAGCTGTGGCACTCGAGCCCGGGAAGTAGCGGGCGATGACCCCCTGGCCGACCGTAGGCTGGCCGGCATGGAGACGACCAGGCGCGGCCCGGCTGCCAACGTGCGCACGGCCGTCGTCTGGGAGGTGCTCTCCATCCTCCTCGCCGAGCCCGGTCAGGTCGTGGTCGACGCAGGCGGCGGCACCGGCGGCTTCGCCGTCCCGCTCGCCGAGGCCGGTCACAAGGTCACGGTCGTCGACCCCAGCCCCGACAGCCTCGCGGCGCTGCAGCGACGGGCTGCGGAGCGGTCGCTCGACGTCGCGGCGCTGCAGGGCGACCTGGGCGACCTGCCGTCGCTCGTGCCGGCCGGCAGTGCCGACCTGGTGCTGTGCCACTCCGTCCTCGAGGTGGTCGACGACGCGGCCGCCGCGCTTGCGGCCGTCGCGGGGGTGCTGCGGACCGGCGGCTGGCTGTCCCTGCTCGTCGCCAACCGCGATGCCGCGGTCCTCGCCCGCGCCCTCGCCGGTCGTCCCGACGAGGCGGCCCACGCCCTTACCCACCCGGCCGGCAGGTGGGGCGATGCCGACGGCACTGCCCGGCGGTGGACTCCCGCGGCGATCGCCGAGCTCGTCGAGGGCGCCGGGCTGCACGTCGACCAGGTGCACGGCGTCCGGTGCGTGTCCGACCTGGTGCCGAGCGCAGTCCTCGACACCGAGCCCGGAGCCGCAGCAGCACTGCTGGCGCTCGAGCGGCGGCTGTCGGACGCGTCGCCGTTCCGCGACCTGGCCACCCAGGTACACCTGCTCGCCCGCAAGGGCTGACGTCCTCAGAAGTGGCCCAGCCACAGGCTCTTCAGTGATGACGCAAGGGGGTTGGCCGTGAGCCGTCGGAACAACCCGGCGGGGCCGCCCCAGGGACCTCCGGGCGACGACAGCGGCTGCCACGTGCTGCACGTGGACATGGACGCCTTCTACGCCAGCGTCGAGCTGCGCGACCGGCCTGAGCTGCGCGGCAAGCCCGTCATCGTCGGTGGCGGCGGGTCACGCGGCGTCGTGCTGTCGGCGACCTACGAGGCCCGCGCGTTCGGCGTGACCAGCGCGATGCCGATGGCACGTGCCCGGCGGCTGTGCCCGCAGGGGGTCGTGATCAGCCCCAAGCACGGGCACTACTCCGAGGTCAGCGCAGGTGTCATGGAGGTGTTCCGCTCCATCACCCCTCTCGTGGAGCCGCTGTCGCTCGACGAGGCGTTCCTCGACGTGCGGGGGGCGGCCCGCCGGTTCGGGGGCGCCCGGCTGATCGGGGAGTACATCCGCGCGACGGTCGAGGACGAGCAGGGCATCACCTGCTCGGTGGGCGTCGCCCCGACCAAGTTCCTCGCGAAGCTGGCGAGTGCCCACTGCAAACCCGACGGCCTGCTCGTCGTACCCGCTGCTGACGTCGTCGGCTTCCTGCACCCGCTGCCGGTGTCGGCGCTGTGGGGTGTCGGGGACAAGACGGAGGAGGTGCTCCTCAAGCTGGGCCTGAAGACGGTCGGTGACCTGGCCTCGACGCCGGTGTCGACCCTGCAGCGGGCGCTCGGGCCCGCGATGGGCGCCCACCTGTCCGCGCTGGCCTGGGGCCGAGACGAGCGGCTGGTCACACCGTCGGAGCCGGAGAAGAGCATCGGGGCGGAGGAGACGTTCCCGGTCGACGTCGACAACCCCGACGTCGTACGGCGGGAGCTGCTCCGGTTGTCGGAGCGGACCGCCGCGCGGCTGCGATCAGCCGGCCAGGTCGGGCGGTGCGTGTCGATCAAGGTGCGGTTCGCCGACTTCACGACGATCACCCGCTCGAAGACGCTGCGGGAGTCGACCGACGTCGGGCGGGTCGTCTACGAGACCGCGTTGGGGCTCTACGAAGCGCTCGGGCTGGAGCGGGCCCGGCTGCGGCTCGTCGGGGTCCGGGTCGAGCAGCTCGCTGACGTGGAGCGGGCGTCTCGGCAGCTGCTGTTGGGGGAGAAGGAGACCGGTTGGCGGGAGGCGGAGCAGGCCGTCGATCGGGCCGCCCGCCGCTTCGGCGCCGGAGCCGTCCGCCCCGCGGCCCTGGTGGACCCTGAGAAACGGTCCCGATCTGGGGACTCCCCATGACGGGAGCGGCGCGGAGATCTACAGTGAAGGGGTCCGACCCGGCACAAGGATCTGGAGGCCGCGACCGTGCCTCTCTCTGAGCACGAGCAGCGACTGCTCGACCAGATCGAGCGCGCCCTCTACGCCGAGGATCCCAAGTTCGCCACGACCGTCCGCAGCACCGACCTGCGCACCCACATGCGCCGGCGGATCATCCGGATGGTGGTGCTGTTCGTCATCGGCTTCGTGATGATGCTGGTCGGCGTCATCGTGAGCACCATCGCGGTCAGCATCATCGGCTTCGGCATCGCCCTGGTCGCGATGGTCTTCGGCGCCAACGCCTACAAGCGGATGAACGGCGGCCCTGCGCTGCGCACCGTCGACGGCCCGCCGCGGACCGGCAGGTCCACGTCGAAGTCCAAGTCCAAGTCGAAGTCCGAGGGCTCCGCCAAGGAGCGCCTCGAGGAGCGCTGGCGCAAGCGCTGGGAAGAGCGCGGCGGCCCCCCGTAGCGGGAGGGCGGGTCAGCGGCTCGCGGTGCGCCGTCGGACCGGCCGGGTGATCGCGGCGATGGTGTCGTCCACGGCGTCCATGATCCGGAACAGACGCGCGCTCAGCGACGTGCTCGCCCAGCGCAGTGTGGAGGGCGGGAACAGCAGGGCCCGCAGCCGCACGGACCGGGAGGCCTGGGCCTGCAGCGCGGCCCGGACGGTCGCGCTGTCCCGTGCCAGGTCCTCGCGGAGCTGGCTCTCCGGCGGGGCGTAGCGGGCCCGCTCGGCAGCCCCGGCTATCCGCCGCAGCGACTGCTGCGCGGGGTCCGGCAGCCCGGTACCGCTGGCCAGCCGCGTGGCGGCCGCCCGGGGTGAGTCGGCTCCCTGCCAGGTCCATCCGACGTCGGTGGCGTCGTCGACGAGCTGCTCCCAGGCCGTCAGCGGCCCAGCGTCCGCCCACCTGACGCGCCGGCGCAGCAGGGTGAGGCCGAACGGGAGCACGAGCAGGACGGTGGCGACGACGGGCGCCACGAGCCACAGCGAGGGCGCGTCGGAGCCGGAGCTGCCCGTCGTACCCGTGGCGGTGATGGCCTTGTCGTCGTTGAGGATCCGGGCGATGCCCGGCGGCAGCGTCGCCGAGGGCTTCGCGCCCGGCGTTGCGGTGGCCGTCGGGTTCGGCGCCGTCGGGTCGCCGGGTCGAGGCCCGGAGGACGCGAGGGCGTAGTCCGGGACGGTGGCCTGGCTCGCGCCGGGGGTCGGCTCGAAGCGGACCCAGCCCGTGCCGGCGAACCAGGCCTCGGGCCACGCGTGCGCCTGCTGCGTCGTGACCTCGTAGAACGTGCTGCCGTCCTTGGCGGTCTGCTTCTCACCTGCGGTGAAGCCGACGGCCACTCGCGACGGGATGCCGGCGACCCGCAGCATCACGGCCATCGCTGTGGCGTACTGCTCGCAGAAGCCGTGCTTGCCCTGGAGGAAAGCGACGAGCTGGTCCTGGCCTGGGCGTGCCTTGCTGGCCTGCAGGTCGTAGACGAAGCCGTGCCCGGCGGTGAAGTAGTTCTGCAGCGCGATCGCCTGGTCGTACTCGGTCGTCTCGCCGCGCACGATCCGATCGGTCAGCGACGTGACGTACTGGTCGACCGTCGGCAGTGTCAGGTAGCTGGCCCGGACGGCATCGACGACGTCGTCGAGGCTTGCAGCCCGCAGCGCGTCGCGGTCGGGGAGCACCCGGCTCGCCCGCACCTTGTAGGTGGCGAGGTCCCTGGTCGTCTGCCCCGCCGAGAAGACGGTCTGGCTGCGCTTCTCCCAGAGCCAGGAGACGTCGACGTCGATCTTCTTCGGGCCGTAGGGCACCGGGAGCCAGCGCACGTCGAGTGCCTTCTCCCGCAGCGCCACGGTCATCGTGAAGTCCCGGTGCTGGCCCTGCTCCTCTGACGGGGTGGGGATGCCGTCGCGGACGCGTGCCTTCTTGGGATCGGCCTTCAGCTCCGTGGCCCGCCACACGCCGTCGTCGTAGGTGTCGAGCGTCGTCATCCGCACGTAGTCGGGGTTGGCGTCGCTCGTGATGTAGTCGAACAGCGGTACCGGGTCCTGCTTGTCGAGGTAGGCGGCGAGCCTCGTGATCGGGTTGTAGGTGTTCGCGGTCTGCGGCCCGCCCTTGCCACCGGAGCCGCCGACGCCGGCCCCGCCACCGACGAGGCGATGGTCCAGACCCGGTGTGAGCCAGGGGATGATCACGGCTGCACCCACTGCTGCGATGCCGATCCGGCGCCCCACCCGCCCAAGGCTGCTGTCGTCCTCACCCGGCCGCGCCCCGGGCAGGGAGGACCGCATCGGCGTGCCCCAGCGACCTACCCGCTCGCTGCCCTCCACCAGCAGCAGTCCCAGCCAGCCGATGGCTCCCAGCACGAACGGCAGCCCGCCGATGCCATGGGGGAGTACGGCGGAAGGCACGGCGAGCAGCACCAGCAGTGCGAGGCCGGACACGGCGGCCCGGTCCAGGACGACGGCGACCATGTCCACGACCAGCGCGACGGCGCCGACGCCGGCCGCGGTGACCATCACGAGCCCGCGCGAGACGGGGACCGGCGGCCCGTAGTGCTGGATGTTGTGCTGCGCCTGCGTCCACAGCGCCTGCAGCGCGTCCACGCTCCGGCTCGTCGGCACGATGCCGGACGACATCGTGTCGCCCACGAACACGACGAGCAGGTAGCCGACCAGCAGCAGCAGGCTGAGCAGCGGCTGCAGGGCACCGGGTACTCCGAGCCGCCGGGTGACCAGGCCGGTCACGACCACGACGAGGATGGCGCCGAGCGACGACATCACCCAGTTGCCGCCGTCGTAGATGGGGAAGAGGGCCGACATCGCGAGAGCGACCGCGAGACCCGCGGCAAGGGTGAGCTGTTCCTTGATGCTCATCGGGCAGCCTGCTCGGCGCGGGCGCTGACGGTGGCGGCGAGCGGCCAGACGGAGGCCAACGTGGTGCCGTGCCGGACGGGCAGGACACGCCAGCCCGCGGCGCCGAGCAACGCGGCGGAGGCGTCGTAGGCGACCCGGGCCTCCTCGCGGCGGCGCGGGCCGCTCGGTGCCCAGCTCTCCGCGTCGACGAGCACGGCCACGCAGGCGACCGCCCCGTGCCGGAGCCGGGCCAGCCGCTCCGCGTCCTCGGGGCCGAGCGAGCCGAGCACGGCGACCAGCACGCCGTCGACGCCGTTGCGGCGCAGCTGGTCGGTCGCTGCGTCGAGCCCTTCGGAGCGGGACGACTGGACGCCCGCGAGACCGTCGAGGACGGCGCCTTCCGTGGTCGGGACCGCCGCCGGCACCAGGTCGATGCCGGTGTCCAGCAGCACCCGCAGGCCGTAGCCCGCGTGGCCGAGGCTCACGGCGATGCTGGCCACCGCGCTCACGGCCCACTCGAACGACGAGCCGGGACCGTCACCGCGGTGGGCGATGAGGCGGGAGTCGAGCAGGATGGTCGACCGGCTCTGGAAAGGCTGTTCCTCGCGCCGGACCATCAGCTCGCCCACCCTGGCCGTCGAGCGCCAGTGCACCTTGCGGAGGTCGTCTCCGTACCGGTACTCACGGGTCGCGGCGTCGTCCGAGCCGCTGACAGCGACCGAGCGTGCCGTCGCGTCCCCTCCGCCCGTCCAGTCGCCGCCGAGCCGGATGGTGGGCAGCTTCGAGAGCGTCGGCGTCACGACGAGGTCGTCGGTGGAGGCGAACGCCCGGGTCAGCTCCACCAGCCCGAACGGGTCGGTGAGCCGGACGGACAGCGGGCCGACCCGGTAGCGGCCGCGGACATCGGCGCGCACGGGATAGCTGACCTCGCGCACGCCGCTCGGCTCCACCCGGTCCAGCACGAAGCGTGGCCTGCCGCCGAGGACGTACGGGAGGGCGTCCTCCATGAGGAGCACGCCGCTCGGGATCTTCGAGACGTTGTCGATCCGCAACCGCACCGTGGCCGGGCGGCCGGCCTCCACGCGCGGCGGGTCCAGCAGCCGCGAGCAGGCCAGCCGGTACCGGGTGCGCGCGACGATGACGACCGCCGCCAGCGGCAGGAAAACGAGGAAGACCGCGGCCCGCAGCAGGTCGCGCTGCCCGAGCAGCACCGCGCAGGCCGCCAGCGCGAGACCGGCGGCGACCAGGCAGCGTCCTCGCGTCGTCAGTCCCGACAGAGCGACGCGCACGGCGATCAGCGCCGCCTGGCCGCGCTCGCCGGACGGCCGGGCAGCGGGAGCCTCGCGACAAGGTCCTCGACCACCGACTCGGTCGTGCGCCGGGCGACCTGCGCCTCGGCGGTCGGCAGCAGCCGGTGCGCCAGCACGGCACCTGCCAGGCCCTGGACGTCGTCAGGCAGCACGTAGTCCCGGCCATCGAGGCCGGCCGCCGCGCGGGAGGCCCGCAGCAGCTGCAGCGACGCGCGAGGCGAGGCGCCGAGCCGCAGCTCCGGCGCCTGCCGCGTCGCGGTGACCAGGTCGACGACGTACCTCTTCACCTCGTCGCTGACGTGGATCCCGCGGACGATCTCGATGAGCTTGCGGACGGTCAGCGCATCGGCCACCGGCTCGAGCTCGTCGAGGGCGGCGGGTCCGCCGTGGGTGTCCAGCATGTCGATCTCGGCCTCGGGGCTCGGGTACCCCATCGACACCCGCGCGGTGAACCGGTCGCGCTGGGCCTCGGGCAACGGGTAGGTGCCCTCCATCTCGATGGGGTTCTGCGTCGCCACCACCATGAAGGGGGCCTCGAGCTCATAGGTCGTGCCGTCAACGGTGACCTGCCGCTCCTCCATCGCCTCGAGGAGCGCCGACTGCGTCTTCGGCGAGGCTCGGTTGATCTCGTCGCCGACCACCAGGTTGGCGAACACCGAGCCGGGCTTGAACTCGAACTCCCGAGCCTGCAGGTCGTAGACGGACACGCCGGTGACGTCGGACGGCAGCAGGTCGGGCGTGAACTGGATGCGCTTGACCGAGCAGTCCAGCGAACGCGCCAGCGCCTTCGCCAGCATGGTCTTGCCGACGCCAGGGA
>JBHEMB010000585.1:0-7720 GCA_046262855.1 Mycobacteriales bacterium
GGCATCGCTAGGAGGAACACCAGGCTCATGGGCCGCTCGGGGGCCTGGTGATCTAGAGCGGCTGGGCTCGTTCCCCTCTTGCTGGCGTGAAGGGGAGAGCCGAGAAACGCGAAGCCAGCTGCGCCCGGAGAAGCCCTGAACTGGTACCGGAGAACCGGGGTTCGATTCCCCGCACCTCCACGAGTCGTCGCCGACGAAGTGAGAAGAACCGCGTCAGAGCGCGGCGCTTCTCACTTTGTTGGTTGCGGCTGGGCTGGTTGCGGCTGGGTGCGTGTTAGCCGGCGTGGCTGGGGAGCACGATGAGGCGGCGGTCGCCGTGGGGGCGCGGGACCGGGATGCCGGCGAGCTGGCCGGAGAGCAGCGCGCGCAGCGCCGGGGCGGGCATCGGGCGACCGAGGTGGTAGCCCTGGGCCACGTCGCAGCCCAACGACTGCAGGGCCACCTCGAGCGCCTGCGAGTCCACGCCCTCAGCGACCGCGCGCGCCCCGAGGGAGTGCGCGAGCGAGACGGTCGCGCGCACCAGCGCGAGGTCGTTGTCGTTGACGAGCATCCCGCTGACGAACGACTGGTCGACCTTGAGCTCATGCACCGCGGTCCGCTGCAGGAACGCGAGCGAGGAGTAGCCGGTGCCGAAGTCGTCGACGGAGATCTCGACGCCGAGGCGTCGCAGCTGACCGAGCACGTCCTCCACGGTCTCCAGGGTGGAGGCCGCCGTCGTCTCGGTGATCTCCAGCACCAGGGAGGCCGGCGGTAGGCCGTGCTTCGCGAGCAGGTTCGCGATGTCCTCGGGCAGGTCGCGGTCGAGGAGCGTGCGGGCGCCGAGGTTGACAGCCACCGAGATCGACCGACCGGGACGCTGCCAGCTGACGCACTCGGCGATCGACAGCTCGAGGACGCGCAACGTGAACTGCCGCACCAGGCCGGACTGCTCGGCGACGCTGATGAACTCGCTGGGCTGCAGCAGGCCGCGCTCCGGGTGCTCCCAGCGCACCAGGGCCTCAGCCCCGACGATGGTGCCGCTGCCGAGGTCCACCTGAGGCTGGAAGTACATGACGATCTGGTCCTCGAGAGCGGCCCGAAGCTCGCCGACGAGCGCGAGCCGCTGGACGGAGGTGTCGTCCCGCAGCGGGTCGTACCGCAGCCACGCGCCGCGGTCGAGCTTGGCCTGGTACATGGCCACGTCGCAGCGCCGGAACAGCTCCTCGGCCTCTCTGGCGTCCTCCGGGTGGCAGGCGATGCCGATCGACGCGTCGACCGCCAGGTGCAGGCCCTCGTACTCGACGGGCTCGTTCAGGGCCGCCAGCAGCTGGGTCGCCACCGGCTCGGCCTGCGCGGGGTCGGCGAGGCCGGTGAGCAGCACGGCGAACTCGTCGCCGCCGAGCCGGGCGACCAGGTCGCCCGCGCGGACCGCACGCCGCAGCCGATGGGCGACCTCAACCAGTACCAGGTCACCGGCGGCATGCCCGAGGGTGTCGTTGATCTCCTTGAAGTGGTCGAGGTCGAGCGGCAGCAGTGCCGTGGTCCCATCGGCCGCGGCCATCGCCTCGGCGATGACGGCGTTGAGCAGCGTGCGGTTGGCCAGTCCCGTCAGCGGGTCGTGGCACGCCTCATGGGCCTGCTTGGCCGCCTCCGACCGGGCGTCGTCGTAGAGGTAGGCGTTGAGCAGCGACGTCGACACGGCATGGGCGTACGTCGACAGCACCCGCCGCTCACGGCGTCCCAGCCGCACCGGCGTCTCGAAGGACAACCGCAGGTTGCCCAGCTCACCGGTAGGGCCGACCAGGTGCGCCACGACGCAGGTAGCGGCCGGAACGGTGCGCCGCTTGATGTCGAGCTCGGCGTGGGGCATGACCGGCTCGGATCGCTCCACCGCGCTCTGCAGCTCGCCGCCCGGGGCCAGGCGGTAGGCCCGGTCGACGTGACCGTGCCGCGCGCGCAGCGCCAGCACCACGTCCTCCGTGCGAAACATCTGCCCGGCCCGGGACAGCGCCGCGTGCGCGAGCTGCTCCTCGTCGAGCATGTTGAGGTCACGCCCAGCGGCCTCGAGCTGCTGCCAGGCGTCCCGGTCCTCCCCGGCGAGCAGGAAGGCCCGGTAGCCCGCCAGCAGCAGCGCCATCACGGACGGCATCAGCCACAGCGCCGTGCGGCTGTGGACCGCCAGCTCCAGCAGACCGAGAGCGCACGCCATGTTGCCGGCGGAGACCAGCATCGAGGCCCGAATCCCCTGCCGAAGCACGAACACCCCCGTCTTGCCGGTGGCGGCCGCGAGCGCGAGGGCCGTGAGGACCGCGCGGATGACGCTGAACGTGAGACCTGCCAGCACCAGCGCCCCCGTCGCCGCAAGGGACCGGACGTCGAGCGGCAGTGGAGCCTGGGACGTGACCACGAGGTCAGCAAGACCGGCCGCCACGGTGAACGTGGCGCCGTTGAAGACCGCTTTCAGGACGCCCCGACGGGCCACGAGGTGCACACCGGTCACCAGCGGTGCCGCGAGCACGGTGAACCAGGCCGGCGAGGCCAGCACAAAGCAGGTGAACAGGCACGCCTCGCCGCAGGTGAACGCGAAGTTGCCCCCGCGGAACCGCAGGTGCAGCAGCCCGAGCTCGGACAGCGGCAGCGCGACCGCGACGAGCGCCAGCTGCGGCACGCTCAACGAGACCCCGGTCGCCTGCCGCGCGGCCAGCGCGAGCGACACCAGGCCGAGGAGGACCGTGGCCGTGACGACGACGTGCAGCCGGGTCGGCCGTGCCAGTCTCGACACCACGGTCCTCAACCTCACCAGGTCAGCTCCAGCCCGCTCACACCGGTTCCGATCAGCCCAGCGCCGGAACGGTGACCGGCAGCAGGGCGCTGACCTCGCCCGGGATGAGCCGGCCGTACTTCGGCTGGTCGCCGTAGAACGCGGTCAGGAAGCCACCGGAGAACGCGCCGCCGGAGGAGCCGTCGGCCGCGGTCGGCGTGTTGGCCTGCGAGCCGTCGTAGTCGGCGCTCGTCCGCGCGTTCCCGGTCCCCGCGTTCCCGGTCCAGGCGTTCCCGGTCCAGGCGTTCCCGGTCCAGGCATTGCCGGTCCAGGCATTGCCCGTCCACGTCGTGCTGGTCCAGGCGTTCCCCGTCCAGGCGTTGCCGGTCCAGGCGTTGCCGGTCCACGCGTTCCCGGTCCACGCGTTGCCGGACCACGTGTCGCCCGTCCAGGCGTTCCCCGTCCAGGCGTTCCCCGTGTAGCCCACCGTGGTCCAGGCGTTGCCGGTCCAGGCGTTGCCGGTCCAGGCGTTGCCCGTCCAGGCGTTGCCGGTGTAGATCGGGTCCGTCCACTGCCCGCAGTAGTTGCCGCGGTCGTCGGTCAGCAGCCAGCTGACCGAGTCGCAGCGGGTCGAGAGCACCGCGGCCGCGCCGCGCGATGCCTCCAGGGAGCCGCCGCCGACCGCGCTCGGCAGCTGCGGCACCACGAGGCCGACGAAGGCGTTGTTGGCCGACTTGGTCTGCAGCCGGCCCGCGCCCTGGAGCGTGGTCGCGACGTTCGCGATCCGGGACGCCGTCGAGGTGAGCGCGTACTTCACCTGGTCCGGCGTCCAGCCCGGGTGCGCAGCCAGCAGCAGCGCTGCCGCGCCGGAGGTGACAGCCGTCGCTTCCGACGTACCGCTGCCCTTGATGTAGCTGCTGCCCACGAGCGCCTGCGGGTTGGCGATCTCGATGGCCGATCCGGGCGCGCGGGTCGCGACGAGGGTGCGGCCTGGGGCGACCAGGTCGGGCTTCATCCGGCCCTGGGCCGTCGGGCCCTGTGAGGACCAGGCCGGGATGGTGTCGTCGGAGGCGCTGCTGGTGCCGCGGTCGTCGTAGGCGCCGACCGTCACCACCAGCGGGTCGTCACCGGGCTTGAGGATCGTGCCGGCGTTCGGGCCGGAGTTGCCGGCTGCGGCGATCACCGTGATGCCGATGCCCCACAGCCGCTCGACCGCGTAGTTGAGCGGGTCGATGACGGGGTCCTGGGTCGAGGGCACGCCCCACGAGAGGTTGAGGACGCGGATGTTGTAGGTCTCCTTGAACGCGCCGATCCACGTCATTGCGGTGAGGATCGTGGAGACGTCCGTCGCACCGTTCCGCCCGGCGGCCTTCACCGCGATGATGTTGACGTCCGGCGCCATGCCGGTGCGCGGGTGGGTCGCGCCGTTGGCGAGGCCGTTGCCGGCGACGATGCCGGCCATCACCGTGCCGTGGCCGAAGCTGTCCACGGTGTTGTCGTTCTCGCCGGAGAAGTCGGGGCCGTGCATGACGCGGCCGGCGAGGTCGCCGACGTCCGAGACGCCGGTGTCGAGCACGGCGACGCCGATGCCGGCGCCCCTGTTCGCGGTCTGCGCCCAAGTACCGGCCGCCTGCGACGTCCAGGCGTACGGCGACGCCGACACGGTGCTGCCGTCCCAGTCGTTGCCGGCCAGCTGGACCTGCCGGTTCGCGGTGACCGCGAGCACGCCGGCGGCTCGGGCCAGACCGGCCAGGTGGTCAGCGGGTACGGCGGCTGCCACACCGTGCACGAGCGGCAGCGCCGTAACGTGCGTGCCGCCGGCCTCCCGGACGGCTGCAGCCACGATCCCGTCGGCACCCGCGCGCCCGGAGACGATCACCGGGGCGCTGCGGTGACCGCTGGTCGAGAGCCCGCGGTCGAGGCCGGCGGGAGGACCGCTGGCTGCGGCGGTCGAGGCGGTGGCGAGCAGGCCGGACCCGGTGAGGGCGAGGCTGACGGCGATGCCGACCAGGCCGCTGGCGCGACGTGATCGCAGTGGACGAATGCTCATGCGGTGTTCCCCCGGGGGGTGGGTGACGAAGCGTGAGCGGGTCATGGCTCTCTGCGCACACCCTCTGGCGGATCACACGGCCGCAACATGGCTCCTTGTAGCCATTCGCAGACAGTGAGCGTCGTCGACCGCATGATCGGGACGGACCGGGACATTCACCGACGAAGCAGCAGCCGATCGCCGTTGTCGTGCAGCACGCTGCGTAACCACGCGTCGCCGAGACCGAGCCGCAGCAGCGCCTCGACCTGGTGGGCGTAGGGGTGCGGGGTGTTCGGGAAGTCGCTGCCGAGCAGCACCTTGTGCTCCAACTGGAGCAACCGCGCCCGGAGCGCCTGGGGGAACGGCGCGGCCAGCTCCGCGAAGTCGGTGAAGGCCATGGTGGTGTCGAGGTAGACGCGCTCGTAGGTCTCGGCGAGCGCCAGGAACTCGGCGTACTCCGGCATGCCCATGTGCGCGACCACCGCGGTGAGCCGCGGGTGTCGCCGCAGCACGCCCGCGAACGGAGCTGGACCGGTGAAGCTGCCCGGCACCGGGCCGCTCCCGCAGTGCACGATCACCGGGACTGCTGCATCGGCCAGCAGCCCCCAGACGTCGTCGAGCAGCGGGTCGCGGGGGTCGTAGCCACCGACCTGCACGTGCGCCTTGCCGAGCACACCGCCCGCCCGCAGCTGCTCCTCGACGTAGGAGAGCACACCGGGCTCCGGGAAGAAGGTGAAGGTGTGCAGCACCTCGTCGTGCCGGGCGGCGAAGTCAGCGGCCCAGGCGTTGAGCCAGGCCGACATCCCGGGCTTGTGGGCGTAGACCAGCGAGGGGAAGGCGCGCACGCCCATCGCGCGCAGCCGCGCGAGCCGGTCCTCCTCCTCGGTGCGGTACGCGATGGGCCACGGGACGCCGGTCAGCGGTCCCACAGCGTCGAAGTAGGCCCAGACCTTGGCCATGACGTTGTGCGGCATGAAGTGGACGTGCGCGTCCACCAGTCCCGGAAGGCCGAGCTGCTGCCAGACCGCGGGGACGTCAGCGTCGTCCACGGTCCCTTTGCGGCCGGCCCTTGAGACCGCGGCCGAGAGCCTTCTGGATCTCGCGCTTGGAGTCGCGCTCGGAGATCGCCTGCCGCTTGTCGTGCGCCTTGCGCCCGCGCGCGAGCGCGATCTCGACCTTCGCGTGCCCGTCGCTCCAGTACAGCTGCAGCGGGACGAGCGCGAGGCCGCTCTCCTTCGTCTTGCCCATGAGTCGCTCGATCTCGGCCTTGTGCAGCAGCAGCTTGCGCTGCCGACGAGGGGTGTGGTTGTTCCAGGTGCCCTCGGTGTACTCCGGGATGTGCGCGCCCATCAGCCACGCCTCGCCGTTCTGGATGACGCCGTAGGCGTCGACCAAGGAGGCCCGGCCCTGCCGTAGCGACTTCACCTCGGTGCCCGTCAGCACCAGACCGGCCTCGTGGGTCTCCAGGATCTCGTAGTCGTGCCGCGCCTTCTTGTTCTGCGCAATCGTCTTGCCGCGGCCGGTCTCGCGGCTGCTGGGCTTGCGCTCCACTAGCCCCGGCCTCCCGTGTCGGCCTGCAACCCGGTGAGGACCTCCATCGCGCGCCGCACCGCCACCCGCCCGTCGTTGCTGACGACCTCGATGTCGGGCTCCAGACCGACGCCGTCCACCGAGCGGCCTGACGGCAGCTCGTAGCGCGCGACGGTGAGCGCCAGCGAAGACCCGTCGGACAGCCGCTTCGGCTCCTGAACGGTCCCCTTCCCGTAGGTGCGCGAGCCCACGACGACGGCGCGGCCGCGGTCCTGCAGCGCCCCGGTCACGACCTCCGCGGCGCTCGCGGTGCCGCCGTCGACGAGCACGACAAGCGGGACGGTGGTGTTGCCGTCGCCCTCCGCGTCGAGCCTGGTCGGCGCGTCACCGCGCCGGGTGTAGGTGACGACCGTGCCGCCGTCCAGGAAGGCGCTCGCGGTCTCGACCGCCTCCGTCAGCAGGCCACCGGGGTCGCCGCGCAGGTCCAGCACCACCCCCTGGGCGTGTCTCGCGACCAGCTTGGACACGGCATCGCGGACCTGGCGGCCCGTACCTCGGGAGAAGCTCGGGACGGTGATGCGCCCGATGGAGGTGGACAGCATCGCCGAGGTCACCTCGAGCGCCGGCAGCTCGGCCCGCGTCAGGGTCAGCGCACGCTCGGCGCTGCCGTGCTGCAGCACGAGCCGGACCGTCGTACCCGGAGTTCCGCGCAGCGCACCGGCGACGTCGGCCGGCGAGAGCCCGGAGGTGGCCCGGCCCTCGACCCCGCGGAGCACGTCCCCGACAGTCACGCCGGCACGGTGCGCCGGGCTGTCGGCCGCGACCTGGCTCACGACCAGGTCGGTGCCCGCGCGCCGCAACCAGATGCCGACGCCCGCGTAGGCACCGCCCACGGAGTCGCCCTCCGCCCAGCTGCCCCACTGGTCGCCCGCGGTGGCCAGCATGGCCTTGATCGCCGCGGCGTCGAGCGCGTCCTTGTCGACCGGCAGCAGCGACGAGTCGGCGATCTGGTCGGCGGCATCGTCGAGGACGCCACTGGGTGGCGGGGCGTCGGTGTCCGGCTGGCTCCCGGCTCCCGCGACCACGCCGAGCGTGAAGGCGGCCGTCAGCGCCGCGGCAGCACCCAGCCCGACCGCCGTGCGGCGGATCGCGGTGCGGTGCTCCCTGAGCCGGGCCATCGGACCAGTCTAGGGAACCCGCTCAGACGCGCAGGTGCCGTTGGATCGCGAAGAACGACGACAGCGTGGACAGCACGATCCCGATGAGGAACAGCGCAGGGAAGATGCCGATCACATCTGACCAGCTGACCCAGCGCGCGAACTTGAGGTTGGGCGACAGCACCCGGTCGACCAGGTAGATCTTGCCGATCGACACCAGGCCGGAGGCGATGGCCGCACCGATGACGCCGGCCAGCGCGCCCT